>NZ_BKGB01000002.1:0-293211 GCF_008980925.1 Acinetobacter sp. TUM15071
CTGTACCGGTAATTGGATCAGTGCCATTGATTGGATCAATGTCTGGGGCATTCGGTGCAGTCACATCAACGGTATACACTTGCGTATCTGTGATGTTGCTGCTGTTACCCGCGGTATCGGTGAAGGTTGCTGTTGCATCAATGGTTTTATCACCATCCGCCAACAGGTCACTACCTGCAACATCAGCGGTCCAATTGCCTGTTGCTGGATCAACTGTCGCTGTATAGGTCACGCCATTGATCAACAAGGTCACAACTGTGGTCGCTGCATCTGCTGGGATACCCGTCAAGGTACCTGTGATGGTTACATTGCCACCTGACTCTGCCGCATTCAATACGTTGTCTGTTGTTACACTACCAACCGTTAAAGTTGTACCAGAAACATCTGGTCCTAGACTATCAATCGTTTCCGAACCTGGCGCAGATGGATTTCCTGCTGGGTCAGTGGCAATCGCTGTCACTGTACCGCCATTTGGCAAGTTGCCTGGATTTGGTGTGGTCCATACCCCTGTGGTTGGATCCGTTGGCACTTGAACGGTAGTGCCATTCGGGAAGGTCACCGTTACGGTTGAACCTGGTTCTGCTGTACCGGTAATTGGATCAGTGCCATTGATTGGATCAATGTCTGGGGCATTCGGTGCAGTCACATCCACTGTATACACTTGCGTATCAGTGATGTTGCTGCTGTTACCCGCGGTATCGGTAAAGGTTGCTGTTGCATCAATGGTTTTATCACCATCCGCCAACAGGTCACTACCTGCAACATCAGCGGTCCAATTGCCTGTTGCTGGATCAACTGTCGCTGTATAGGTCACGCCATTGATCAACAAGGTCACAACTGTGGTCGCTGCATCTGCTGGGATACCCGTCAAGGTACCTGTGATGGTTACATTGCCACCTGACTCTGCCGCATTCAATACGTTGTCTGTTGTTACACTACCAACCGTTAAAGTTGTACCAGAAACATCTGGTCCTAGACTATCAATCGTTTCCGAACCTGGCGCAGATGGATTTCCTGCTGGGTCAGTGGCAATCGCTGTCACTGTACCGCCATTTGGCAAGTTGCCTGGATTTGGTGTGGTCCATACCCCTGTGGTTGGATCCGTTGGCACTTGAACGGTAGTGCCATTCGGGAAGGTCACCGTTACGGTTGAACCTGGTTCTGCTGTACCGGTAATTGGATCAGTGCCATTGATTGGATCAATGTCTGGGGCATTCGGTGCAGTCACATCCACTGTATACACTTGCGTATCTGTGATGTTGCTGCTGTTACCCGCGGTATCGGTAAAGGTTGCTGTTGCATCAATGGTTTTATCACCATCCGCCAACAAGTCACTACCTGCAACATCAGCGGTCCAATTGCCTGTTGCTGGATCAACTGTCGCTGTATAGGTCACGCCATTGATCAACAAGGTCACAACTGTGGTCGCTGCATCAGCAGGAACACCAGTCAAAGTACCTGTGATAGTTACATTGCCACCTGACTCTGCCGCATTCAATACGTTGTCTGTTGTTACACTACCAACCGTTAAAGTTGTACCAGAAACATCTGGTCCTAGACTATCAATCGTTTCCGAACCTGGCACAGATGGATTTCCTGCCGGGTCAGTGGCAATCGCAGTCACTGTACCGCCATTTGGCAAGTTGCCTGGATTTGGTGTGGTCCATACCCCTGTCGTTGGATCCGTTGGCACTTGAACGGTAGTACCATTCGGGAAGGTCACCGTTACGGTTGAACCTGGTTCTGCTGTACCAGTAATCGGATCAGTGCCATTGATTGGATCAATATCTGGGGCATTCGGTGCAGTCACATCCACTGTATATACTTGCGTATCTGTGATGTTGCTGCTGTTGCCTGCTGCATCAGTAAATGTTGCTTTGGCATCAATGGTTTTATCACCATCCGCCAACAAGTCACTACCTGCAACATCAGCGGTCCAATTGCCTGTTGCTGGATCAACTGTCGCAGTATACGTCACGCCATTGATCAACAAGGTCACAACAGTCGTTGCTGCATCTGCTGGGATACCGGTCAAGGTACCTGTTACAGTCACATTGCCTGCACCCTCTGCTGCATTGATCACATTATCCGCAGTCACTGCATTGACGTTCAATACCGTACCTGTGGTATCTGGTGCAGTGACATCGACTGTATATACTTGTGTATCAGTTAAATTGCTGCTATTGCCCGCTGCATCAGTAAACTTCACATTGGCATCAATGGTTTTGTCGCCATCCGCCACCAAGCCACTACCAGGGACACTGACACTCCATGTTCCTGCTGCAGTATTTACGGTCGCAGTATACGTCACACCATTTACAACAACTGTCACAACGGTTGTTACCGCATCAGCGGGAACACCAGTCAATGTGCCTGTTAAGGTTACATTTCCAGTCGACTCCGCTGCATTCAATACGTTGTCTGCAGTCACGTTATCAACCGTTAAGGTTGTACCAGAAACATCTGGTCCTAAACTATCGATGATTTCCGTACCTGGTACAGATGGATTCCCTGCTGGGTCAGTGGCAATCGCAGTCACGGTACCGCCATTTGGCAAGTTACCTGGATTTGGTGTAGTCCATACCCCTGTAGTTGGATCCGTTGGCACTTGAACGGTAGTGCCATTCGGGAAAGTCACCGTTACGGTTGATCCTGGTTCTGCTGTACCCGTAATCGGATCAGTACCATTGATTGGATTAATTTCTGGGGCAGTTGGTGCGGTCACATCCACTGTATAGACTTGGGTATCAGTTACATTGCTGCTATTACCTGCTGCATCAGTAAACTTGACATTGGCATCAATGGTTTTATCGCCATCTGCTACCAAGCCACTACCAGGAACACTGACACTCCACGTACCTGCTGCTGTATCTACGATTGCGGTATAGGTCACCCCGTTTACAACAACAGTCACAACGGTCGTCGCTGCATCTGCTGGCACACCAGTAAGTGTTCCAGTCAAGGTAACATTGCCTGCTGATTCTGCTGCATTTAGCACATTGTCAGCAGTCACAGGATTAACATTAAATTTTACGGCATCAGTATTAGGTGGTGTGGTATCTGCATTATTATCATTATTCCCCCCGCCACCGCCTCCACCACTGCTACCAGCGGCAATACCACCAATAGCAAGTATAGGTAAAGCCCATAACCATGGGCTAAAACCATTAGAGGTTTCACCTGCATAAAGCAAAGGTTCTACTGCCTGAATAGGCTGTAATGTTGCTGCTTCAACAGGAGCTGCCGCTGCTTCAGGTACAAGTGCTGGCGTTTCCTCTAAAAAGACAGCGCCTTCATGATCATCATCATCCGAGTCCGCATCGGCGTCAGCATCCGCGTCGGCATCAGCATCACTTTCAGCATCTTTAAAATGTGCCCAAACGAGTTGATTGTCTTCACCCTGAAGAACCAAACTGTTGTCCGCTACGTCATTATTATTAAAGAAATTATGAATAACAATCGTTTCGCCATTTTTTAATACTACAACTGCATTTACACCATCTCTCTTAACAACTGAAATATCACTTGCAGAGACCTTAATTAATACAACTGAAGGTTCAGAGGGTAATGTTGCTGTTTTTCCCGTCGTATTTACAAGGGTTTGATGACTTTCCTTGGAAATAATTTGTATTTGAGACATGGTTATATTCCTCATTATAAATTTTTAATATTTAATCAATTCTTAATTACATTATTAACTTAAGTTTAAATTATTGTTTCTAAGTGATAGAGTTCACAGCACCACTTTAAATCAAACCCTATAAATGTTAAATAGCTCACAAAATAAAAAAATAAACTTACATTTGAATATTTTTTAATAATTAAATAAAGCAATGATTTAAAAGGACTTAAAAAACAAAAACTTTTTCAAACAATTATAATTTTTACACTTTTAAACAAACAAGCCAGAATTAAGCAATAGATTCCCAAAAGGTATTTAAATAAAATTTAACAATCTTTTCAAAAAAAAAATGAATGAAAGTTAATTATTAAAAACAATTTCAAAATTAATTTAATTATATTTTAAAAATAAAAAAGCCTTTTTAAAAAGGCTTTTTTAACAAATAGGAAAATTATATAACTAGAAATTATCTGGATTCTCTAGGCGTTTAACTTCTTCTCGTTTACTCGGGTGATGCATTGTTGCCACACCATCTTCGGTTTTCTGATCCAGTAAAATCTCAGGATTATAAATTGTAATTGTCTCTCTTCCCAAACTGTCTTCTCCAACAATATATTTAAATCCACGACGATTCATCTTATTGCACATACGCTGATAAAAGCCTTTAAAACCTTGAGTCTCCTCACTTGGGTTGTAATAAAAGGCATTCATTACAGCAGGTAGACCCAAGCCACAGACCACACCAGATAGCAATACACTAATAAAAGTATATCCAATCAAAATACTACTGTATTCACTTAGCTCTGGAATATTCGCCACAGCAAGGATCAAAGCCAGTGAAATCCCTCCACGAACACCACCCCACGAAAGAATAGCTAAACTGCCGTTATAACTTTTATTTCGGAATGACGGAAAAAGTGCAAAGGCAGCAAAATTTGCGGCAAAACGAGAGAGATGCAAGATGATAAAAGCAATAATCCCACCAATAATAAGGTTAGCACTTAGATCAAGGATGAAGAGCTCTAAGCCGATCAACGTGAAAAGGAACGAGTTGATAATCCCTTCAACCGTATGCCAAAAATGATTCACTTCGCGGATCTCACGCTGTTCCCGAATTTCTTGCCATTTATTCCCTACAATCAAACCACCAATCACACACGCAATCGGAGCAGATGCATGTGCAAATAAAGCAACAAGGTATGAACCACTTGCAAGTAATGCCGTAGTTAAAATCAAGGATTCCATCTCATGTTTACCACGCAGTAAACGTAAGATCGCAAAACCAAAGCCAAATCCAATAATCACCGCAACAAATATTTCATATAATAGAGTTTCAATTGTTGCTAATAATGAAAAATGTTCCCCCTGCAAAACTTTTAATAAGGTCATAAATAATGCAATACACATCGCATCATTAAATAGAGACTCACCTTCCAGTTTTACAATTAAATGATGCGGTGCCCGAATAGAACTTAATACCCCTTTAACACCAATTGGATCGGTTGCCCCCAGTGCCGCACCTAATAATAGTAAAACACCAATTGGCACTGGGTAGCCAACCAGCCATTGAAATAAATATAATAATCCTGCATAAAATCCTGCACATAACACCAGTGCAATCGTGGCTAAAATACTAATCGGCTTCCAATGATTTCTTAAATCTGAAATTTTAAATTTGAGGGCTGATGAGGTCAAAATAAAACAAATCACACCATTAATTAAAAAATCATAAAAATCGATATTTCTTACAGCAGCCTCAATATTATGAATATTAATTGTAATAAATTGATTACCATTTAATAGGCTTGCACCCCATTGTAAAATAAAGACAAAAATTGCGGAAACAATAGGCACACCAATCGCCTGAGGAAAACCCAATATGCGTTTATTAAAAATGGTCGTGGCAATAGATAAGGCAAAAATAACCGTTAATGCTTGTAGGAGAAAAAAATTACCCATACGACCTCTTTATTTATTCAATTTTAAATACATAGATTTTATTTAAACTTTAAAACTTCAGCGAATCATAAAATTTAAAACACTTGCGATTGAATAAAGGATAAAGGTCTATGCTGTAATTCATCCATTTTATTATTTAATTTTTATAAATAAATGGTTTAAACACAACAATAAACCAATCATCCTCAACTCAGCATAGACAACGTTATTTTACGTTAATTCTTCTTTTAGTTCGTATATCTTCCGTATAAAAATCAAGGAGCAACGCTCCTTTTTTATCCTATTTAAAAGTATTACATTGATTGATATCACCCGATTTCAGACCAATTTGAAACCATTGCATCCGTTGTTCACTGGTACCATGGGTAAAGCTATCTGGTACAACTTGTCCAGTTGCACGGCGCTGCAAGTAGTCATCACCAATTTTTTCAGCTGCGTCCATTGCTTCTTCAATATCACCTTGTTCAAGGAACTGCGTACGTTTTTGGTTCTGATGCGCCCAGATTCCCGCAAAACAATCTGCCTGTAATTCTAAACGTACAGAGAGTTGATTGCCTTGTGCTTGACTGGCTTGTGCACGTGCTTGCTGCACCTGACCAGAGATTCCTAATAAGTTCTGAATATGGTGTCCCACTTCATGCGCAATCACATAAGCTTGTGCAAAATCACCCGCCTGATCTTGACGAGAAAGTTCAGTCTGATTTTGCTCTCCAGAAATTCCCATTTGCTGGCGCATATCTTTAAAGAAAGTAGTATCAATATAAACTTTCTGGTCCGCAGGACAATAGAATGGCCCCATTGCTGCTTGCGCAGTACCACAACCTGAGCGATCTACTCCGCTAAAGAGCACAAGACGTGGTGGTTTATAAGTCATTCCGAGTTGCTGAAAGATAGGAGTCCACGTATCTTCGGTATCTGCCAATACCGTTCCAACAAAATCACTGGCTTCTTTTTGCTCGGCAGTTAAGTTTTGTGGTGCGCCACCTTGTTGAGATGATTGCGCTGTTACTGCTTGTGTTGCTTGATAGGCTTGTTGAGGATCCACACCAAAGAACTTCCAGGCGATGAAAGCCACAACTAGCCCAATAATACTAATTCCCCCTGCTTTCGCACCGCCACTACCGCGACGGTCTTCAACATTGGTACTGACTCGACGACCTTTCCAACGCATAGTTACCTCACATAATTTGGATGATGACGATCTCAGTTTAAACCGATGCTTTTTTTGGCCATACTTTCTGGATCAAACTCACAATGATTAATACCACTGCACCAGCGAGCAAGCCAATACCAAGGTTAATCAAGGTTGGTGTTAAAGCCCCAATGATTGAACCGACACTTGGAATCAACTCTAAATGATCAACCGTTTCTTCAGTAAAATGATGCAATAAAGGAATGGTATGGCTAATAATCCCGCCACCAACTAAAAACATTGCAACTGTTCCAACAATTGAAAGTGTTTTCATTAAGATTGGAGCAAAAGCAAGTAAACCACGACCGATTTTATTTTTTAATTCAGAAGCTTGTTGTGTTAGATATAAACCTAAATCGTCAATTTTTACAATCATTGCAACTAGGCCATATACCCCGACCGTCATCACAATTGCAATAATACTTAATACTGTCACTTTAGTCATAAATGCTGCTGTTGCAACTGTACCTAACGAAATCACCACAATTTCAGCAGAGAGAATAAAGTCAGTTCGAATTGCACCTTTAACTTTTTCTTTTTCAAATTTAGCAAGATCCACTTCGACTTCCTGTAAGTTTTCACTGGCTTCTTCTACTGTTTTGGCTTTTTTATGAAACAGCATATGCACAACTTTTTCTACGCCTTCATAGCAAAGGAACAAACCACCAATCATCAGCAAGGGATTAATCAACCAAGGCGCAACAACACTAATTAATAGTGCCAATGGGACGAGAATTAACTTATTAACAAATGAACCTTTAGCAACACTCCATACCACAGGGAGTTCACGGTCAGAACGCACGCCACTGACTTGCTGTGCATTCAGGGCTAAATCGTCCCCCAAGACCCCTGCTGTTTTCTTTGCTGCCATTTTACTCATAACAGCAACATCATCTAAAATTGTTGCAATATCATCTAGTAATAGTAATAAACCACTCGCCATTTTTATTTCCTAGTTTGTATTTATATCGCTATTGTAGAATCACCTGTTGAAATCACAATATGATTTTAAGAAAAAGTTAAAATTATCGCTGACGAAAAAAATTTATTTCTCGTACAATAATATCAATCTTATATCTATGAAATAACTGAATCTTGGAACATATCATGAGTAATATTGATCAACGTCCAATCATTTTGACAGGCGACCGTCCTACAGGACAACTTCATCTTGGACACTTTGTCGGTTCATTACGTTCTCGTGTAGGTCTACAAGACAGTCACCATCAACATCTGTTATTGGCTGATGCGCAAGCGATGACAGACAATGCAGATAACCCAGATAAAGTCCGCAACAATATTCTTCAAGTTGCACTCGACTATCTTGCTGTTGGAATTGACCCAAACAAAACGACAATTTGTGTACAGTCATGCTTACCTGCACTAAACGAATTGACCATGCTTTACCTCAACTACGTGACTGTTGCACGTTTAGAGCGTAATCCAACGATTAAATCCGAAATTCAAATGCGTGGTTTTGAACGCGATATTCCAGCTGGCTTCCTATGCTACCCAATTGCTCAAGCAGCAGATATCACGGCATTTAAAGCAACGGTTGTTCCTGTTGGCGAAGATCAGATTCCAATGATTGAACAAACCAACGAAGTGGTACGTCGTGTAAATCGTCAAATTGGTCACGACCTATTACCAGAATGTAAAGCATTGCTATCGAATATGGCGCGTTTACCTGGCTTTGATGGTAAAGCAAAAATGTCTAAATCATTAGGCAATACCATTGTGCTAAATGCTTCTGATAAAGACATCAAAAAAGCAGTCAATGCGATGTATACCGATCCTAATCACCTTCGTATCGAAGATCCAGGTCAGGTTGAAGGCAATATCGTATTTACTTATCTTGATGCTTTCGATCCAAATAAAGAAGAAGTGGAAGAATTAAAAGCACATTATCGTCGTGGTGGTTTAGGCGATGGCACTGTGAAAAAACGCTTGGAAGGTGTACTGAAAGAATTGATTACCCCGATTCGTGAACGTCGTGCTGAGTTAGAAAAAGACCCTGATTACATCATGGATATTTTAAAACATGGTACAGACAAATGCCGTGATATTACTCAACAAACACTGGATGAAGTAAAAGCTGGATTAGGATTATTTAGATTCTAATTTACGTTACTTTTCCAGTAAAAAAGCCCATCTTTGGGCTTTTTTACATTAAGTATTTGATTTAGGTTTAATTTAAGAACTTTATCAGAAAATACAAAGCTAACAATTTTCGTCACTTATTAACATCTATTAACAGTAGTTAACATGAATACCGATGAACTTGGTCAGGTTTTTTAATACTATGGCCTTGTAGATTAGTTCACACTAATCTCATGACATTTCTCCTTTCAACCGGAACTGTTTTAAACAGATTCGTTGTTCAACGCAGTGATCACCCCAATCATTGCGTTTTTTTTCGTCTGCAATAATATGAACGATTTAGGTTGAAATTTAGACGAGTTGTCTTTACTCTTATAACTGTTTTATTTTTATAAAAATTTTATTAATTAACTCTAAAAGATAAAAGAGTAATACTGATGATCTGGGATCTATTAACACATCCTTCCAATATTGTTTTTAGCATTGCTTTAATGCTGTGCCTATTTATCGGCCTTCTAGAACTCATTTTACTGTTATTGGGTGGTAGTTCGAGCTTTTTGGAGCAGTTTTTACCCGATAGTCTCACGAATGTTAATCATGCCGATGTCTCTCTGGAACAATCTGATCATTTTCTGACTCAACTGCTAGAGTGGCTCTATCTTGGCAAAGTACCTTTGCTGATTTGGCTGATCATCTTCTTAACTGTTTATGCGCTTACAGGCCTGATCCTTCAAGATGTGTTCTATCAATTGACTGGACAATATCTGTCTGCTTGGATCATTGCACCTGCTTGCTTATTTCTCTGTATGCCACTGGTACGTTATAGCGCAGCACTGATTGCTAAGATTATTCCTAAGGATGAAACCACGGCAATTCAAACAGATGATTTAATTGGTAGAACGGCACACATTATTCTCGGTGATGCCAAACCCAACTCCCCTGCACAAGCCAAAGTCAAAGATCAATTTGGTCAAACTCATTACGTCTTGGTTGAACCCGAGCTTGATATTGTTTTTCATCAAGGGCAACAAGTAATTTTAACGCAAAGAACCAAAATTGGATTCCAAGCGGTTGCTTCTTAATTTTTATATTTATTACATGAGGGTGTTTAAATGTTGAATTCAGCATTGACTGAAATTTTAATTATTACTGGTGTTATTTTTGCGGCACTAATCTTTATTGGCGTGATTATCGCGCGTTTATATACACGTTCAAGTAAAGAGGTCTCTTTTGTACGTACAGGTTTTGGTGGTGAAAAAGTCATTTTAAATGGCGGTGCCATTGTCCTTCCTGTCTTGCATGAAATTATTCCTGTCAACATGAACACTTTACGTTTAGAAGTAAAACGTGCTGCAGATCAAGCACTCATTACACGTGATCGTATGCGTGTCGATGTGATGGCAGAGTTCTATGTTCGCGTAAAACCAATTGCTGAATCAATTGCGACTGCTGCTCAGACGCTAGGCCGTAAAACCATGTCCCCACCAGAACTCAAAGATCTGGTCGAAGGTAAATTTGTCGATTCACTCCGTGCCGTTGCTGCTGAAATGGCAATGGAAGAATTGCATGAGAAACGTGTCGACTTTGTTCAAAAAGTTCAACAAGTGGTGTCTGAAGATTTATCAAAAAATGGTTTAGAACTAGAAACTGTTTCATTGACTGGACTTGACCAAACTAGCTTTAAATTCTTTAATCCACAAAATGCGTTTGATGCAGAGGGTTTAACCAAGCTGACTGAAACCATTGAAGACCGTCGCAAGAAACGTAATGATATTGAACAAGATGCTGACCTTGCCATTCGCGCAAAGAACTTAGAAGCAGAACGTGCTCGTTTAGAAATTTCGCGTGAAGAAGAATATGCAAAGTTACAGCAAGAGCGTGAAATCTCTATTCGTAAAGCTGAACAAACAGCAGAAATCGCCTCTCAAGAAGCAGGTAAAAAACGTGAGGCTGAAGAAGCTCAAATTGCTGCTGAGCGTGAAGTGGAACTAAAACGAATTGCTTCTGCTCGTGATGTAGAGAATGAAAATATCCAAAAAGCTCAGCTCATTCAAAAAGCTCAAGTCGAACAGAAGAAAACGATTGAATTGGCTGAGCAAGATCGCGCCATTGCCATTGCTGAAAAATCTCGTGCTGAATCAGAAGCCAAAGCGCAGGCTGACAAGGCCCGTGCCGAAGCGGTGAAAGCAGAGGAAGAAGTTGTGACGGTACGTGAAACACAACGTGCTGAGCGTCAAAAAGCAGTCGAGCTGGTTGCAGCTAAACAAACAGCAGAGAAAGAAGCTATTGCGATTACGGTTGCTGCGGATGCAGGTAAAAAAGCCGCTGCCGATGAAGCAGAAGCAGTACGTATTGCAGCAGAAGCAGATGCTGAAAAGATTCGCTTAAAAGCGAAAGGTGAGGCGGATGCAAAAATCCTACTTGCTCAAGCGCTGGAAAAACAATATCAGGTTGATGCGGAAGGTGCGCGTGCAGTGAATGAAGCAGCCAATACTCTTTCTGCTGAACAGGTTGAAATGCAAGTTCGCTTAGCTTTGCTTAAACACTTACCTGAGATCATTCGCGAAAGTGTTAAACCAATGGAAAATATTGATGACATCAAGATATTACAAGTGAATGGTCTAAGTAGCTTTGCGGGAGGCGGTACTGTCGGTAGTGATACGGTTGAAAATGGTCAAACCTCTTTATCTGATCAAGTGGTCAATAGTGCCCTACGCTACCGTTCACAAGCACCACTCATTGATAGCTTAATGAATGAACTTGGCTTACAAGGTGGCGATATCAATGGTTTAACGCAAGGGTTAAAACCAAAAGCTGAGTAATTATTTTCGATCTATCAAGAGTCTTAGTAATAAGGCTCTTTTTTTAATTCGGAAAATTTAAATGCCATTCTCTATATAAATAAGTTAATCAACTAAAACTGAATCTTTTATAGAACATACTGCTTAAATTGATTTTAAGTTTAAGGAGGAATATTTCTTCCAGTCATAAAAAAAACCCCAATGTCTCCATTGGGGTTTTTTTAAAGATTAAAATCTAACGTATTACGCTAAACCTTTCTCTTTTAAAACTTGCAACATCGTTGAACCAAGCTCAGCTGGGCTACGAGTGTAAGCCATTCCCGCACGTTCAAATGCAGCAAATTTCTCTTCAGCAGTACCTTGACCACCAGAAATGATCGCACCAGCGTGACCCATACGCTTACCTTTAGGTGCAGTTACACCAGCGATGTAACCGACTACAGGCTTAGTCACGTTAGATTTGATGAATTCAGCAGCTTCTTCTTCCGCTGTACCACCGATCTCACCGATCATGATGATTGCATCAGTATCTGGATCGTCTTGGAACAATTGAAGTGCTTCGATCTGGTTCATACCTGGGATTGGGTCACCACCAATACCGATACAAGTAGACTGACCTAAACCAAGCTTAGTTGTTTGAGCAACAGCTTCATAAGTCAATGTACCTGAACGTGAGATGATACCAATACGACCTGGTTGGTGGATGTGACCAGGCATAATACCGATCTTACATTCACCTGGAGTGATCACGCCTGGGCAGTTAGGACCAACTAAACGAGTACCGTTACCGTTAGTTTCTAAGTAACGTTTAGCTTTAAGCATGTCGATTGTTGGAACACCTTCAGTGATCACAACGATTAGGCCAACACCTGAATCAACCGCTTCAACGATTGAGTCCAAAACGAATGGAGCTGGTACATAGATTACAGATGCATCAGCATTTGTTTCACGTACAGCTTCTTTCATTGTGTTGAATACTGGTAGGTCAAGGTGAGTTGTACCACCTTTACCTGGAGTAACACCACCAACAACTTTTGTACCGTAGTCTAAAGCTTGTGCAGAGTGGAAAGTACCGTTTTTACCAGTAAAACCTTGTACCAATACTTTAGTGTCTTTATTAATTAATACGCTCATGATTGATACTCCTTACGCTTTAACTGCAGCTACAACTTTTTCTGCGGCATCAGATAAACCGTTCGCAGAAATTAATTTCAAACCTGATTCATCAAGTAATTTAGCACCTAACTCAGCGTTGTTACCTTCTAAACGAACAACAACTGGTACAGTTACATTTACTTCTTGAACCGCTGCAATAATTGCTTCAGCAATCATGTCACAACGTACGATACCACCGAAGATGTTGATTAAAACACCTTGAACAGACGTATCAGCAAGGATGATTTTGAACGCTTCGATTACGCGCTCTTTCGTTGCACCGCCACCAACGTCAAGGAAGTTTGCAGGCTGACCACCATAAAGTTTGATGATGTCCATAGTTGCCATTGCAAGACCAGCACCGTTAACCATACAACCGATGTTACCTTCTAAAGCAACATAGTTAAGATCAAATTCAGATGCTTTTAATTCACGCTCATTCTCTTGAGATTTGTCACGTAAAGCAGCAACTTTAGGTAAACGGTAAAGCGCGTTAGAGTCGATACCTACTTTCGCATCTACACATAAAATATCGCCATTTTCACGAACTGAAAGTGGGTTAATTTCGAATAATGCAAAGTCATTTTCAACAAATGCTTGGTAAGCAGCAGCCATGATTTTTACAAATTGGCTAATTTGCTTGTCTTTCAAACCTAAAGCAAACGCAACTTCACGTGCTTGGAATGGTTGTAAGCCAACTAATGGATCAACTTCAACTTTGATAATTTTTTCTGGAGTTTCTTCTGCAACTTTCTCGATTTCTACACCACCTTCGGTAGAAGCCATGAAAGTAATACGACGGCTAGAACGGTCTACAACCGCGCCCAAGTAAAGCTCGCGCTCAACTGGATAAACGTCTTCAGCAACGATAATGCTGTTAACTGGTTGACCATTTGCATCTGTTTGATACGTTACAAGACGAGTACCAATGATGTTGTTTGCAAATTCGATAACATCTTCTTTAGATTTTGCAACTTTAACGCCGCCAGCCTTACCACGACCACCAGCATGAACTTGCGCTTTCATTACAGCGAATTTACCACCAAGCTGTTCAAATGCAGCAACTGCTTCGTCTGCATTTGTTGCCAAGATACCTTCTTGTACTGGCATGCCATATTCTTTCAATAACGCTTTAGCTTGATACTCATGTAAGTTCATTTAGTTACCTACTATGTTGTTTGTAGTGATACAGCCTTGATCTTCTTAAAATCAGACTGCTACATATTGAATAAATGATTGTCTAAATAAGACAACCATCATCATTCAAAAAAAGTGTGGCGAACCACACTTTATATTTATTTACGCTTACGTTGAATCGCGTGGATTGCACGACCGTCAACAGAAAGCGCTGCTTCATGTACAACTTCAGAGAAAGTCGGGTGACCGAAAGTCATCAATTGTAAATCTTCAACAGAAGAAACAAACTCAAGTGCGATCATACCTTGGTGTACGATATCAGACGCATTAGGACCCACAACGTGCATACCTAAAAGACGATCTGTTTTCGCATCAGCAACGAATTTCACAAAACCAGCAGTATCACCAGCAGCCAACGCACGACCATTCACCGCAAATGGGAATTGACCTGCTTTAACTTCGTGACCTTTTTCAGCGGCTTGTTCTTCAGTTAAACCAACCCAAGCTGCTTCTGGGTGTGTGTAAATAACGCTGATGATCGTGTCATAGTTCACTTGAGCTGCATGACCGTGAATACGTTCAACAGCCATTACGCCCTCTTCCATTGCTTTATGTGCAAGCATTGGACCACGTACCAAGTCACCAATCGCGTAAACACCTTCTACAGATGTTTGACATTGGTCATTTACATCAACCAAACCACGCTCAGTCAATTTAATGCCTGAATCTTCAGCCAATAAACCTTCTGCATATGCTTTACGGCCTACACAAACGATAAGCTTGTCAAAAACTTGTTCTTTGTCTTCTCCAGCTTGGTTGTATTTAACCGTTACTTCTTGACCATTGGTTTCAGCGCCAGAAACTTTCGCACCAATACGGATATCTAAACCTTGTTTCTTCAAGATTTTTTGATATTCCTTCGCCAATGCTTTATCAGCCATTGGTAAGAATGCATCTAATGCTTCAAACACAACAACTTCTGAACCAAGACGACGCCATACTGAGCCAAGCTCTAAGCCGATAACACCCGCACCGATCACACCAAGACGCTTAGGAACTTCTGAGAATTTCAATGCGCCAGTAGAATCAACGATTAAGTCTTCATCAACAGGAGCGACTGGAATATTTACAGGCACAGAACCCGTTGCAAGAATCACGTACTTTGGTTCTAAAACCTGTACTTCACCTTCAAAAGGTGTGAATTCTACTTTTTTACCTGCAAGTAATTTACCAGTACCTTGTAACCACTCGATACCATTACCTTTAAGTAATTGAGCAACACCACCAGTCAATTGATCTACAACTTTGTCTTTACGTGCCAACAAAGTATCTAAGTCAAATTTAACTTCACCAGTAGTGATACCGTGTTCAGCAAGTTCGTGAACTGTTGCTTCGTAACGGTGAGAAGAGTCAAGCAATGCTTTAGAAGGGATACAACCAACGTTTAAACACGTACCACCTAGAGATGGTTTACCGTTGTGAATACGTTTTTCGATACAAGCGACTTTAAAACCAAGTTGAGCTGCACGAATCGCCGCTTCATAACCACCAGGTCCACCGCCAATAACAACAAGATCAAACTGTTGAGACATTTTTATCTCCATTTTAATCTCCCCTAACCTCTCTCTGAAAAGAAGAGGAATTTCCACAAATCTTAAAATGTATATGACTCGTGAAAGTCCCCCTTTTATAAAAGGGGGATTTAGAGGGGATTATTAAGTAATAAGTTATAGGTCAAGAATAAGTTTAGCTGGCTCTTCTAACAATTCTTTGATTGTTACCAAGAAACCTACAGCTTCTTTACCATCGATTAAACGGTGGTCATAAGAAAGCGCTAAATACATCATTGGCAAGATTTCAACTTGACCATTTACCGCCATAGGACGTTCTTGGATTTTATGCATACCCAAGATCGCTGTTTGCGGTGTATTTAAAATTGGTGTTGAAAGTAATGAACCGAAAGTACCACCATTGGTAATCGTGAACGTACCGCCAGTCATGTCTTCGATACCTAATTTACCATCACGCGCTTTATAAGCGTAATCACGGATACCGTTTTCCACTTCTGCATAGTTCATGCGGTCAGTATCACGAAGGACTGGTACAACTAAGCCACGCTCACTCGATACAGCAACACCGATGTCATAGAAACCGTGATAAACGATATCATCGCCATCAATTGAACCATTCACTGCTGGGTAGCGTTTTAATGCTTCAGTCGCTGCTTTAACAAAGAAAGACATAAAGCCTAAACGAGCACCATGACGTTTTTCGAAAGCATCTTTATATTGCTTACGCATTTCCATGATTGGCTTCATGTTAACTTCGTTGAACGTTGTTAACATTGCAGTTTGTTGTGTAGCAGCTAATAAACGCTCAGCAACACGCTTACGTAAACGTGTCATTGGAACACGTTTCTCGATACGCTCGCCTACAGCAACGCTTAATGGTTGAACTGATGCAGCAGGTTTAGCTTGATGGCTAGCAACATCTTCTTTAGTGATGCGACCACCACGGCCTGTACCTTGTACGTCAGCAGCATTGATACCAGTTTCAGATAATGCTTTACGAACTGCAGGCGCTTGGTTTGCATCAACAGCTTGAGTTGATGCTGCAGCCGCAGGAGCAGCAGCTGTAGGAGCCGCCGCCGCTGGTGCAGCAGCTTCAGGAGCAGCTGCAGAAACAGCACCAGCTTCGAATTGAGCAATCACTTCATCAGAAAGAACTGTATCGCCTTCACCTTTGATGATTGCAACTAAGCTACCATCAGCTGGAGCAACCACTTCTAAAACAACTTTATCGGTTTCAATGTCACAGATCACTTCATCACGTGATACAGGTTCACCTACTTTCTTGTGCCAAGTTGCGATCGTACCGTCAGCAACTGACTCTGGAAATACCGGTGCTTTAATTTCGGTTGCCATTATTTAGAATCTCCTGATTGTTCAACTTCAATCGCAAGTGCGTCATTGATAAGCTGAGCTTGTTGTTTTGCATGCAAGTATGGCGAGCCACAAGCAGGTGCGGCAGATGCTTCACGACCAGCATAGCTAATACGGATTTGTTTACCAGATTTAAGAACGTCTTCATACAAACGAGGAACGATGAATAACCAAGCGCCTTGGTTTTTCGGCTCTTCTTGTGTCCAAACAAGTTCTTGAATGTTTGGATAAGCTGCCATGACTTCAGCAAGGCGTTGCTCTGGGTATGGGTACAATTGTTCGATACGAACGATCGCAATATGGTTTAAACCAAGTTCACGACGTTTTTCGAGTAAATCGTAATAAACCTTACCACCACAAAGCACTAAACGAGTCACATCAGCTTTGTTGATTTGATCAATTTCATCGATCACAGTTTGGAATGAACCGTTTGCTAATTCATCTAAAGTTGAAGTCGCAAGTTTATGACGTAATAACGATTTTGGTGACATTACGATCATTGGCTTACGAATCGGACGAACTGCTTGACGACGTAACGCATGGAAAATCTGCGCTGGAGTTGTCGGTGTCATCACTTGCATATTGTCTTCTGCACAAAGCTGTAAGAAACGCTCTAAACGTGCAGATGAATGCTCTGGACCTTGACCTTCATAACCATGTGGCAACAACATTGTTAAACCACAAACACGCTCCCACTTGGTTTCACCCGAAGCGATAAACTGGTCAATAACAACTTGCGCACAGTTTGCGAAGTCACCAAATTGTGCTTCCCAAACGATTAAGCTTTTTGGCAATGTCGTTGAATAGCCGTATTCAAATGCAAGAACCGCTTCTTCTGACAATAAAGAGTCATAGACCGCAGTACGTGGCTGATTTTCTTTGATATGGCAAAGTGGAATATAAACAGAACCATCAACTTGGTTGTGTAATTTGGCATGACGATGTGAGAATGTACCACGGCCTACGTCTTCACCTGTAATACGAACCAAGAAGCCATCATCAAGTAAAGATGCATATGCTAAGGTCTCTGCAGCACCCCAGTTGAGTGGCATTTCGCCTGTTTGCATTTTTACGCGATCATCAATGACTTTTTGAACTTGACGCTGTAATACAAAACCTTCTGGCAATGTATTCATTTTCAAACCAAGTTCTTTCAAACGATCAACGCTGAACGTTGTATCCCAAAGATCTGTGTATTCATGGCCCAAATAAGGTGCCCAATCGACAAACATCTTTTTGTTTGGTTCACGAACAAGTGCATTGGCAACATGATTACCTGCTTCTAGATCAGAACGGTAGCCTTCAACCATTGCATCGGCACTTGCGCGATCAAGGATTTGTTGTTGAACCAATTGATCTGCATACAAGGTACGCGTAGTCGCTTTCTTGTTGATCACTTGATACATCATTGGTTGCGTTGCAGATGGTTCATCCGCTTCGTTATGACCGCGACGACGGTAGCAGAACAAATCTAAGATGACATCTTTACGGAATTCATGACGGAAATCGTGCGCGATTTGAGTTGCAAAAATTACAGCTTCAGGATCATCGCCATTAACATGGAAAATCGGTGACTGAATCATTTTTGCGACGTCAGTACAGTATTCTGTAGAACGTGTATCGCGTGGATCAGAAGTTGTGAAACCGACTTGGTTATTAATCACAATATGAACGGTACCGCCCACTGTGTAACCACGTGTTTGTGACATTTGGAAGGTTTCTTGGTTTACACCTTGACCAGCAAATGCAGCATCACCATGAACGATTACAGGCAGTACATCATCACCGCCAATGTCTTTACGACGTACTTGACGTGCACGAACTGAACCTTCAACCACTGGACCAACAATTTCCAAGTGTGACGGGTTAAACGCTAATGCTAAGTGAACTTCGCCGCCTGGAGTCATTACGTTTGAAGAGAAGCCTTGGTGATACTTAACGTCACCAGAACCTTTCTTATGAATACTTTTTCCTTCAAACTCACCGAAAAGGTCAGCTGGGTTTTTACCCATGATGTTGACAAGAAGGTTGAGACGACCACGGTGTGGCATACCAATCACAACTTCTTTACAACCGACGCTACCAGCACGTTGAATGATTTCGTTCATCATTGGAATAAAAGACTCACCGCCTTCTACACCAAAACGTTTTGCACCAACGAATTTATTACCAAGATACTTTTCTAAGCCTTCTGCCGCAGTTAAGCGCTCTAAAAAGCCTTTTTTCTGATCATTGGTAAAATTGAATTTACCGCGGACACCTTCTAAACGTTGCTGAATCCAACGTTTTTCTTTGGTATCAACGATATGCATATATTCTGCACCAATTGAACCACAGTAAGTTGCTTCCATGGCATCAACCATTTCAGACAATGTTGCTTCTGCTTTTCCAATTGCGAGGTTGCCTGTATTAAATACAGTATCGAGATCTGATTTAGTTAAACCGTGCGCAGATAAATCGAGGTCAGGAACGTCTTCGCGTTTCGCAAGACCTAATGGATCGAGTTTAGCTTTTTGATGACCACGGTTACGATAAGCAGCGATTAATTGTAAAACACCAATTTGACGACGCTCATGCTCTGTGCTTACAGTGCTTTGTACAACAGGTTGAACTCGGTTCGCATTACGACCCAAAAGGAGGAATTGCTCGCGCACACTGCCGTGTGGTTGATCACCTTTAGGGTATTTATCGAAATATTCACGCCAATCCTCTGACACTGAGGTTGGAGAAGTTAGGTACTGTTCGTATAGCTCTTCAATATACGCTGCACTATCAGCGGAAAGTTCAGTGTCAAGACGCGAAGCGTCAGCAACTTCTTGCATTTTTGGACCCATTTCCTATTGCAAAAAATAATACAGGCTGCCTTTTAAGCACACCCATGATTCATAGTGTCAAATTGGTAACAAGACACTACTACCCAAGATCATCCAACCTTGAGACATTATTACTACACATCAGGAGTATTCCCTTTGATGTAACAAATGAGCTATACACCTTCAATTCAAGGCATATAACTCATTCTTCATACTCGATGAAATCGAGCAATTTTTTGCAAATCATTTTAGAAAAATTAACTCGATTTTTAACTTTTCTAAATTGACTTTTTCCACAAAACCTGTACAAATCTCTAAGACCAGATCCTTAGATAAGCTCAAGAATCTGCTTATTTTTTGATTCCAGTTGTGGCAGAAATCCTAACATGTTCTCAAGCTTGGATTGATTTTTTTGACACATACCATCCATAAAGCAGCGAAATACACACATCAAATTATATTCTAATATACCGCCCTTTTGATAAAAGTTGCACTCTGATTGATCAAAAATAAACATTCTCTACAAATCTTGCACAAATCCCACGCAGTTCGATCAAAAACAAACCAACATATCGATTTATATGATTTTATTTAACAGTAAAATCTATAAATATTTAGGGTCGAATTTCTAAATTTCAAGCTTGAATATTTTTAAGCAACCATTTTTTAACCAATCAAAAGTAACAGTACTAAACGTAAAAAAGGAGACCCTTTTCGGAGTCTCCTTTTTTGTTGCTTAGAAAACTAGATTAACCAGCTTGATCTAACAACATATTACGAATGTGACCAATTGCCTTTGTCGGGTTCAAACCTTTAGGACATACAGATACACAGTTCATGATCCCCTTACAACGGAACAAAGAGAATGGATCATCTAAACGAGCCAAACGCTCTTGTGTTGCCGTATCACGAGAGTCAATGATGAAGCGGTATGCATTTAACAATGCAGACGGTCCAAGGAACTTATCAGGGTTCCACCAGAATGATGGGCATGAAGTTGAACAACATGCACAAAGAATACATTCATATAGACCATCTAAATGTTCACGTTCTGCTTGAGACTGTAAACGCTCTTTCGCAGGTGCAGGCTGATTGTTGATCAAGAACGGTTGAATCTTATCATATTGATCATAGAACTGATTCATGTCTACAACCAAGTCTTTTACCACAGGTAAACCAGGTAAAGGACGGATCACAATCTTCTCTGGTAAATCGTTCAAGTTCCACAAGCACGCTAAACCATTTTTACCATTGATGTTCACACCATCCGAACCACAAATACCTTCACGGCAAGAGCGACGGAATGTTAATGACTCATCTTGCACTTTCAACGCAAGTAATGCATCAAGCAACATACGGTGCTTATCAGTTAACTCAAGTTTGAAAGTTTGCATGTACGGCGCTTTATCCTTATCAGGATCATAGCGGTAGATTTCGAATGTACGAGTGCCTCTACTCATCTTTGTTCTCCCGATTAGAATGTACGTGGTTTAGGTTCAATTGCTTCAACCGTTAACGGGCTGAAACGTACCGGCTTATATTCAAGACGGTTGTCTGATGAATACCATAAAGTATGCTTCATCCATTCATCATCACGACGACCGTAAGAATAAGTTGGATGATCAGGTGCTAACTCATAGTCAACAACTGTATGCGCACCACGACATTCTTTACGTGCAGCAGCAGAAATCAGAGTCGCTTTCGCAACTTCATACAAGTTTTCAACTTCTAATGCTTCAACACGTGCAGTGTTAAATACTTTAGATTTGTCTTTCAAATGAATGTTACGAACACGTGGCTCAATCGCAAGAATTTCTTTTACGCCTTTATCAAGCAATGCTTGAGTACGGAATACACCTGCGTGATCTTGTACGATGTCACGGATTGCATCAGCAACTTCTTGCGCGTTTTCACCCATAGTTGAATCATCTAACTTACGAATACGCTCTAATGTATTTACCAATACATCAGTCGGAAGCGGTTGATAATCATCGCCATGATGTTTAGTCACATAGTCAATGATGTGCTCACCCGCTGCTTTACCGAATACCACAAGGTCAAGCAATGAGTTTGTACCTAAACGGTTTGCACCATGTACTGATACGCAAGAACATTCACCAATTGCATAGAACCCTTTCACAGGTTTTACGTAATCACGAGTACCGACATAATGATACTCTTTGGTGTCTTTGTTGTAGCTTGCAGAGAATTCACCTTCTTCAACGCCATGCGGTACAACCACTTGGCCATGAATATTGGTCGGAATACCACCCATTTGATAATGGATTGTTGGTACAACTGGAATTGGCTCTTTGGTACAGTCAACGTTTGCGAACTTCTTACCAATCTCAAATACAGATGGAAGACGTTTCATAATCGTTTCAGCACCCAAGTGAGTCATATCAAGTAAGATATAATCCGCTTTAGGACCACAACCACGACCTTCTTTAATTTCCTGGTCCATTGAACGTGATACGAAGTCACGTGGCGCCAAGTCTTTTAAAGTTGGTGCATAACGTTCCATGAATGGTTCGCCGTCTTTGTTACGAAGGATACCACCTTCACCACGACAACCTTCAGTCAACAATACGCCTGCGCCCGCAACACCCGTTGGGTGGAATTGCCAGAATTCCATATCTTGTAGTGGAATACCTGCACGAGCAGCCATACCAAGACCGTCACCAGTGTTGATATAAGCATTGGTTGATGCACGGTACACACGACCAGCACCACCAGTAGCGAATAAAGTCGCTTTCGCTTGGAATACGGCGATGTTACCAGTTTCCTGATCGATCGCTGTCACACCAAGAACATCACCCGCTTCGTTACGGATCAAGTCTAATGCAATCCACTCAACGTAGAACTGGGTGCCCATTTTTACGTTGCTTTGATATAAGGTATGCAATAACGCGTGACCTGTACGGTCAGCAGCAGCACACGCACGTGGAACAGCTTTTTCGCCGTAGTTTGCAGAGTGACCACCGAATGGACGCTGATAGATCGTACCATCTTCGTTACGGTCAAACGGCATACCCAAGTGTTCAAGCTCATACACAACTTTTGGCGCTTCACGTGTCATGAACTCGATTGCGTCCTGATCGCCTAACCAATCAGAACCTTTAACCGTGTCATAGAAGTGATAATGCCAATTATCTTCTTGCATGTTACCTAACGACGCACCAATACCACCTTGAGCGGCAACTGTATGCGAACGTGTTGGGAATACTTTGGTCAATACAGCAACTTTTAAACCCGCTTGAGCAAGTTGGTAAGCAGCACGCATACCAGAACCACCACCACCAACGATAACTGCGTCGAAAGTGAGGTTTTGAATATTTGAATAATCTTCTTTAGGGTTAATTGCGCCCATGATCTCTTCCTATCAATTTGCCCAGAAAATCTGGATACCCCAGATTGCGTACACGAACACTGAAATAATGACAGCAGAAGTGAGTACAAGGCGTAAACCTGAAGCTGAAGGGCCCATTTGACGAGTCGTTACATAATCAGTAAAGACTTGCCACATACCAATCCAAGCGTGTGCAACGAGCGATAACACTGCTAATAAAGAGAAAATCTTCATTGGCAAAGTCAGCATAAAGCCAGCCCACTGTTCATAACCAAATCCACTATTGCAAAGGATCCAGCCAAACAAAACAACAGTGTATGCAGCTAACACTACAGCACTGACACGTTGGATATACCAATCGCGAGAACCTGAACCTGTTAAACCTGTAGCACTTTTCATCAGAACATAATCCATACGAATGCTGCGACAATACCAATCGCAGACAAGATCAATGAAATTGTAGCTGCAATACGACCGCTTTGAAGTTCTTCAGCAAAACCGAGGTCAGCAAGTAAATGCTTCACACCTGCGATAAAGTGGAAAATCAAGCCAGCTACAAATACCCATACGATGAAACGTACAATGATATTTCCGAAAACGACATTTTTAACGTAGTCAAATCCTTCTGGAGAAGATAAAGACTTATCCAAAATCCATAAAAGAACTGCAACTAATACGAAAACGATTACACCTGATAGACGGTGTAGAATTGAGGCAATAGCCACGGGCGAGCGTAAATTTACCGCTAATACCTGACCCATGGACAAATTGACAGGTCTGTTGCTTTTCACAGCGGGCATCCTGTAGGTAGAAACTCCATCTGGAGTTTGTTTGACTTAATTCAAAGGAAAGCTGGCATTGTTAGGCAAGCACAGCACATGCCTAACCTATATAACGACACCGAATTATAAAACGTGAAATATCAAAATACAAACAATCAACTTTCGCTTTAGTCGAAAAAAACTTTAAATAAGAATCATTCACACGCATAATAACGGCGACAAAACCACCGAATTCAGACAAAAACAACTATCTAATTGTTTTGTAATGATAAAAATAAAACACTATTTTTTATAGATACTTTTTAATTTTATAAATTCTTTTCTTTTATATTTATTAAAAAACAGCTTTTCCGGCTTTAAATCAGCATAATTTCGCGACGTGATACATACTTTAAAATAATAGCCCTCATTTATATTTTAAATATCATAAATTGATAATCTATTTTTATCATTCAATTAAGCAAAATCAACAAGTCATTTTTTATACAATTAATCGCACCATAATGAATCAATAATGATGCGACAGATTACGTTTTTAAATGATTTTTGAATGGCCGTTTAAGAGTAAACAACGAGAAATATAGGGGTTTTAACCAAGATAAGTATTTATTTTATAAGTAGTGCTCCCCTTCCCAAATAAAAATTTACTTACAATTGGACTGATGCTTCATTTTTTTTATGCACCTGAAACTTGATTTGACATATTATACTCGACCGGTGCTGTGATTTTACTCAGTTTTTTCTTCGATACTGAATGACTAATTGACTGTAGCAACGTCATTTTTTATCCCTAAGTATAATTGACAAAATTTTAGTAACCACTAATCTTATAGCAAATTTTGACACCGTCTGATTCGCACATGACAAGATTAGTATTTCGAGTCAGATAATCATTCACCAGGACAGGAGATCTATTGAATGTCTGCAGCAACTGGCAAAAAAGCCGTATTACAGCTTGATGGCAAAGAAATTGAATTACCAATTTACAGCGGCACATTAGGCCCAGATGTAATTGACGTTAAAGATGTATTAGCATCAGGTCACTTTACTTTCGATCCTGGTTTTATGGCGACAGCTGCTTGCGAATCTAAGATCACATTCATTGATGGTGACAAAGGTGTGTTATTACACCGTGGTTATCCAATTGATCAATTAGCGACTCAAGCAGACTACTTAGAAACTTGCTATTTATTGTTAAATGGTGAGCTTCCAAATGCTGAACAGAAAGCAGAATTTGACGCTAAAGTACGTAACCATACTATGGTTCATGATCAAGTAAGCCGTTTCTTCAATGGTTTCCGTCGTGATGCTCATCCTATGGCTATAATGGTTGGTGTTGTTGGTGCATTATCTGCGTTCTATCACAACGGTTTAGACATCGAAGATGTAAACCACCGTGAAATTACTGCAATTCGCCTAATCGCGAAAATTCCTACGCTTGCAGCGTGGAGCTACAAATATACAGTAGGTCAACCATTCATTTACCCACGTAATGACCTTGGTTACGCAGAAAACTTCTTACATATGATGTTTGCTACACCTGCTGACCGCGATTACAAAGTAAACCCAGTTCTTGCTCGTGCAATGGATCGTATCTTCACGCTTCATGCTGACCACGAACAAAATGCGTCTACTTCTACAGTTCGTCTTGCTGGTTCTACTGGCGCAAACCCATATGCATGTATCTCTGCTGGTATCTCAGCACTTTGGGGACCTGCTCACGGTGGTGCAAACGAAGCTGTACTTAAAATGTTAGATGAAATTGGTAGCGTAGAAAACGTTGCTGAATTCATGGAAAAAGTAAAACGTAAAGAAGTTAAACTCATGGGCTTCGGTCACCGTGTTTATAAAAACTTCGATCCACGTGCGAAAGTCATGAAAGAAACTTGTGACGAAGTTCTTGCTGCATTAGGCATCAACGATCCACAATTGCAACTTGCAATGGAACTTGAGCGTATTGCACTGAACGACCCGTACTTCGTTGAGCGTAAGCTTTACCCGAACGTAGACTTCTATTCAGGTATCATCTTAAAAGCGATTGGTATCCCAACAGGTATGTTTACGGTGATCTTCGCGCTTGCACGTACAGTTGGTTGGATCAGCCACTGGTTAGAAATGCACAGCGGTCCTTACAAGATCGGTCGTCCACGTCAGCTTTACACAGGCTCGACTCAGCGCGACATCAAACGTTAATTTCGATTAGCGTTAATAAAAAAGGATGCTTCTGCATCCTTTTTTTGTTTTTATCGGTTATGCTCAAAAAGAAGACTTAAACAACATTCATTTTGCAGAACTAACTTACCAAGCCGATGATAAAAAGATCCGCTGTTTTGATACAGGTCACACTGCCCGTCTTTCAAATAAAAATTGCGTCCTTTATGCTGTTTTTATTGATGATCATACTGACTTGGCTCTTACTCGTTTACTTTAGTTATGATTTAAGCCTGTACTATCTTTATCAATTCCTACCTTTCTTTGCCCAACTGCTCAACATTGCTTTGATGTTTGCTTTATTGATAGCAACGCTTTACCTGTATAACCAGCTTTATCAAAAATACTTTAGACGCTCCATCACCTTTAAGTTATATCAGCAAGGCATGGCTCTGGAAGATTCCAAGCAAGCTGCTTTTTTCACTTGGCAAGATTTGATTCAGATACAACTTCAACAACAACACACTCAAATCCATAGTTTCAATCTTCTAAGCAAAACTAAACCCTATCGACAGTATTTCTATTTTAATTCATGGATGTGGCCTGCCACGTTAACCCAGCAACATTGTGAGTTTTTACCATTCTGGAAAAAACTGGAAGCGCTGGCAAAACAGCAACAACTGCAACGAATCAGCAATACAAGCCCCAACAAGAAAACCCATATTGATAGCATTAGCATAATTGCAGATCAACAGGCGCTAGACGCTTTTCAAAGAAAACAAAGATGGCTGACAGTTGGATTAATCCTTGTTATTTTAGCCAGTTTTAGCCTTTTTATGAGCTACCTTCTTTGGCGTGAATTTGATGATGGCGGCATTGATCTGCCTCACCAACAAACCCAGTCAATCTCCGGCACAAATTTCGAAACATTCCAGAATCAGGTTTATATTTTTAAACAAGGCCAAGGTACTTTTTTAGTTCCCCAAGCAAAGGCTGATCAATTTACAGGTTTAGCTCTGAGCAATCTTCCTAATCGTGCAGATGAGCTGTATAGCAATGTAGGTAAAACACCACAACATGTTTACTGGCAAGACCACATCCTGTCTCAATTAAATCCTGCACAAACACGCTATTTAGGCAATGATTTCACCAAAGATGGTCAACATGTTTATTTTCGGGATATACGCTTAACCAACGCGAATGCCACACATTTCACGGCAATATTGCATCCAAGATTCAATACGCTTGGCTATTTTTATGCTAAAGATAATCAACAGGTCTTTTACAAAACAAAAGCCTTAATGGATTTAGATCCGCAACAGAGCCAAGCATTTCCAAATAGCAGCCAATATATCCACGACCAACAGGTGGTTTATTATCAAGATAAAAAGCTGGGCAAGTTAAATGCGCAACAGACTCAAATTTTTAGTGGCAGCAACCGTTTTAGTCAGAACTTAAATCTAGCAACAGACGGTCGATCTTTTTATTTAAATGAACATCCATTACCACATATTGCTGAGCATAAGTTTTGGGGAACAACGCTTGTTGATTTATCACACCTGCAACTCATTGGTAGCCAAAACAGTGAGCCCTATCCAGGAAATTTCAGTTATATTTTTGCAGATCAGCAAAACATTTATATCTATGATGAGTTTTATCAACGATTAAAAGTGCTCTATCATTTTCCTCAACCAGTGCAGCTACAGACTTTGGAAGATCGACGTTTTAGTGATGGAGAAAATATCTACATCATCACTGAAAAGATCTACCGATCTAAAGGGCGTTCTTCTGGAACGACCACGCACGGTTTCAAAATCAGCCTGATTCGCGAACAAGATCAACAGATCATCGCTCAATATTTTTCCCGTAACCCTAGCGCTTTAAAACTATCCAACCTGTTTCATAACAGGGAGATCAACGAATCTCAAAATATAAACAAGATCAGCTAGATGTTGATCAAACCCCTTGATGATCAATAAGATTTTACAGCAAGTGCTTGCTTAAATCTCATCTTCTTCTAGTTCTAGCGCGCGCAATAAAGTATTGCTAATACCATCGGCACGCAACCAAGCCAATTCATAACTCGCTTTTGCTAAGGCCAGTACGCGACGTTCAAATTCATCCCAAATCGGTTTAACTTGTGCATCACTAATACCAAGGCCACTTTCATGCGCCAAATGTTTATTCTTTTCACAAATTTTTAAGGCATGGTACAGCTTGCGCCCTTTGCTCGCACTCTCTAAGACACGGGTACGCTTATTCTGAATAAAACCCTCGATATGCTGTACATTTGCATGCGGCAGCAAAGGCACCAAGATCTGATCAAGTTGCGCGTCTAAGCGCTTCCACACCATCAAGCGTTGCTCTGCCGTATAGGTATTCCACTGAATCACCTCATGATTAAAACGACGACAGCCACGGCAAACCAGATCACCAAACACCGTTGAACAACGCCCTGCACATGGGGTCAATGATGGAATTCGACGATCATTACTCAAAACCAACTCCTCTAAAACCATATTTATTTTATGGTTTTCTCGCTTATTTTCAGATTTCGCGCTAAAATGTGCGCCTTATTTTTCTATCTTAATACATTTGGAGTTATCCATGAACGCTACTGTAGAACAGCTTGCACCTGTAGAACAGCAAGCGACCAATAATTGGGTTGTTGCAGCACTATATCAATTTAAAGAAGTTTCAGATGCAGCGGATCTGCAACAACGTCTTTTGAACTTAGTGAATAGCATCAATTTATGTGGAACTCTGATTGTAGCGTCTGAAGGGATTAACGGAACTGTTGCTGGTGACCGTGCCGCGATTGATACAGTTCATCAATTCCTTCTCAACGAAGGTTTTAACGCAATGGAATATAAAGAGTCTGAAAGCTCTGAAAAGCCATTCCGTAAAATGAAAATTAAACTTAAAAATGAAATTGTAACTTTAGGTGTAGAAGTAAAGCCACGTGATTTAGTCGGCCACTATCTTGATCCTAAAGAATGGAATGATCTGATTAGTCGTGATGATGTAATCCTGATCGATACCCGTAATGATTATGAATATAAAGCAGGCACATTCAAGGGCGCAATTGATCCTAAAACAGAATCATTCCGTGAATTCCCTGAGTATGTAAAACAGAATCTTGAACAGCACAAAGACAAGAAAATTGCGATGTTCTGTACTGGTGGTATTCGTTGTGAAAAATCAACCTCTCTCCTGCTTCAAGAAGGTTTCAATGAGGTCTATCACCTAAAAGGCGGCATTCTTAAATATCTAGAAGAAACACCTGCTGAAGAAAGCATGTGGGAAGGTGAATGTTTCGTTTTTGATGGCCGTACTGCTGTTACTCATGGTGTTGAAGAAGGTGAAAACATCAAGTGTCATGCTTGCGGTTGGCCATTAACCAAAGTTGAAGCTGAACTGCCAAGCTATGAACATGGCGTATCTTGTGTTTACTGTATTGATAAAACCACGGACAAGCAAAAAGCAGGCTTCCGTATGCGCCAGTCACAAATTGCGGCTGCTAAACGCAAACGTCTATAAACTGAATAAGTAAATTAAAAGCCATAGTTTAACTATGGCTTTTTTATTGTGTTAATAAAAATCATGTAACGATTCGGCTATTGAGCATTACATCAACTACAACTATGCTAAAAACAATAATCAAATGAATCATATAAGGGCATTATGGGACTGGAAGAGTGGGTTCTATCCATCATGGAGAAACTTGGATATTTAGGTATCGCATTTTTAATGTTTCTAGATAATGTCTTCCCGCCTATCCCATCTGAAATCATTATGCCCTCAGCAGGCTATACTGCATCAAAGGGCGAACTTACCCTCATCGGTGTCATTATTGCAGGCAGTGCAGGTTCAATACTCGCAGCGATGCTGTTGTATTGGATAGGACGCAAAGTCCCTCAGCAACGTCTATTTAATTTTGTAGAACGCTATGGAAAATACCTCCGCATTCAGGTGACTGACCTAGAAAAGGCCTTAATGTGGTTTAACAAACATGGGCATCGGATTGTTTTCTTTGGTCGTATGATTCCAGCTGTGCGTTCTTTAATTAGTATTCCTGCTGGTATGAGTAGAATGCCTTTTGCCAAATTTATGTTCTACAGTACTGCTGGAACCGTGATTTGGACGAGCTTTTTAGCTTATCTCGGCTTTCATTTTAGTGAAAATCAGGCACTGATGATGGTGATTCTGCAACGTATCAGCTACATCATTTTTGCGCTTGTTCTCCTTTATATCCTGTGGTGGATAATCAAAAAGTTTTATCTAAATAAATCAAATCATTCCTAAAAGCGCGGGCTTAGTTACGATCATTCAGTTTTTGCTTGATCAAATGAAGCCAACCACAATTGACTCTTTTGCATTTCATCTTTCAGCCAGTCTCTAAACACCAACTTCCGAATATCATCCTCAAAAGGTTGAGCTGATAATAAGTGATAAGCGGAGCCATCAGCATACACAGCTGTCAGCCGATCCAGCATTTGATATTTTATTTCCCGCTCAACCATATAAGCTGAAACCACAGTCGCGCCCAAGCCAGCCAAACAAGCCTCTATACACAAATAAAAATGCTCCAGAGATGACCGTTTTAAACTCTTCAATTGTTCGGGGTGCTGCTGCTTAAACTGTTGCCATAATTTTGGCCTAGACTTTGAAATAAACACTTGTGTCGCTGCTGCATGGCCACTCTTCCCTATTACACCTAACATCTGCTCATCTGCAATTTTTTCGCTATACAGTGCAGCATCCCAATCGAAGTCATCCCGCCTTAAGGCCAAATCAATGTTCTGCGATGAAAAATCTACGACTCCACCACCCGTCAATAAACTGACTTCAAACTCAGGATAAAGCTGCTTAAAGTGTAACAATCGAGGAATCAGCCATTTCATTGCAAGTGTGGGTTCACAAGAAAGAGTTAAGCTCTTTTGCGCTTTGCTATGCTGCTGTAATTGCAATACGCACTGATCTATTTGTTGAAATACCTGCTGGCAGCATTCAAACAGCACTTCTCCTTCTGAGGTTAAAGTTAATTTTCTGGCTTCTCGTATAAATAACACCAAGCCTAAGCTTTCTTCCAAGTTTTTAAGCTGTTTACTCACCGCACTTTGCGTCACAAATAGCTTGTCCGCAGCAACCGTCACACTTTCAAAACGTGCTACATAATAAAAAAACTTGAGTGAATTCAAAGATAATCGCTCAATCATTCCAAAAACTCATGCATAACAAGAATTAACTTCAATTTTAAATATAGCAAGAATATGAAAAATATAAAAAATCTTTAATACATCAATCTAGGAATAGATGAGTGAATGAAATCATAACCGTTGGCTTAGTCACGATACTTGCCGTCATCAGTCCAGGCGCAGACTTTGCCCTAGTGACTCGAAACAGCTATCTCTATGGTCGGAATTTAGGGTTATATACAGCTTGCGGTATTGCTTGTGGTGTATGGGTCCACATTAGCTATAGTTTAATTGGACTCACGTTTTTACAACAATATCTTCCGAGTTTAATTCATTTGATCCAATATCTCGGTGCCAGCTATTTGATTTATATCGGTTACAAAACATTTACCCAAAGCCCAGTCAATTTAGATGTGAAAAGCTTAGATATAACCGATTGGCAAGCATTCAAACAGGGCTTTTTAACCAATAGCCTGAATCCCAAAACTACACTCTTTGTGATCAGTATTTTTGTGCAAATCATGACATCTGAAAATAACAGTGTGAAGCTATTCACCTACAGCATTTTCATGTCGGGAACTCATCTGCTTTGGTTTGGACTTATTGCACTTTTCTGCTCCGCGCCCAAGATTAGAAATAAAATTCTAGCCAAGCAAATCCACATCAACCAAATTATTGGCATTGTCTTGGGTGCATTAGGGCTGAGTTTATTGCTTACTACTTTTTAAACGATTCACTCAAAAAAACCTGGAGCAAAAATTCAGCAATAAAAAAACGTCCTCTCAGGACGTTTTAATATTGAATCTGCTATGTGATACATGAGCCACCCTTGCAGTCGCTCAAAATATCGATCACGCTGGTGTGTGATACATCAAATAAAGTTCATTTAAATTATTTGGAATTTCTTCCGCTAATTCATCCATCAACTGACCATTACGACGGAATGATTCCATTTGTGGATCTTCTTCATCAATACCGCTGAACACCATCACTGGAAGTGTTAGGTCAATCAACTGCTCTTCAAACTCTGGTGCAAACCATGCATCTTCATTTAAGAACATTGCATCAACAAAGCCCACACTCCAATCACCAAGACTAGATTCGACACTTGCCTCTTCGATTTCAAATGGAAATTCGATTCCATTTTCATTCGCTAAATCTTGGCGAATAGAGTCCAACCATGCATGGATCTGCTCAATAATTTCAGCAGGTAATTTCTTTTGGTTACTCTCAAAAAGCTCATCTAACCAACGATCAAATTTTGGTCCAACCGCAATCGCGCACAAAAAGCCATGAGTCGCTGCGAAATCTAGACCATATTCGTTTTGATCACCGTCAAGATAATTACTTAATAAGTCTAAATCTAACGTGCTCATTCTTTATCCAACTTCAAAAATACATCGGCAACAGCATAACATTTTCAGGCGCAAAGTCTCAGCAATTTTGCTTAGTCTTCGTCACCGAGATCATCGTCGTCGAAATCATAATCAAAATCTTTTAATTCTCGCTCTAAACGACGTTGAGCCAAAAGATCATCGATCAAACGGCGCTTTTCTAATGATTCTTTGGCAGTAATTTTTCCAGATGACTCATCAAAACCAGCATCATCTTCACCATAGTTATCATCATCTAATTCAAAATCTGTAGAAGACACTAAGTACCTCTAATGAAAAAATATAAATGGGTCTAGCCGCTATTTATCGGTCTTCACGAACCTTGTCAAGTTTTATTTGTTTTTTTTGCTATAAAATGATGTTTTGTACTTTTTTTCATCAGTTTTTTTGTGTATTTATAATCAAAGGACAACAGCAATCAAAAAAGTTCTGCAATCATGATCAACAGCTTGAAAAATTATGACTTAACCCCATATTCAAGGAACGAACGTGAAATCAAAGCTATTTTTATTTTAAAGTTAACGGATCGAATCCAAAACATTCATCGTGAATTGTGCTATCATGCACGGTTTTTCACCGCCCCAGATTCAACAAAAGAGTAAGCAAAGATGAGCGATATGAATTCCCCTACTTCGCAAGTAGCGGCTCTGATTAGCCGAGGCAAAGAGCAAGGTTATTTAACTTACGCTGAGGTTAACGATCATCTACCAGACTCAATTACGGAAAGTGAGCAGATTGAAGACATCATTCAGATGCTTCAAGACGTTGGTATTCCAGTGCATGAACGTGCGCCAGAAACTGACGACACCATGTTTGGTGAATCAACTGAAGCGGCCGATGAGGTTGCTGAGGAAGAAGCTGCTGCCGTATTAGCATCGGTTGAAAGTGAGCCTGGTCGTACCACAGACCCTGTCCGTATGTATATGCGTGAAATGGGTACGGTTGAACTTCTTACGCGTGAAGGCGAAATTAGCATTGCAAAACGTATCGAAGAAGGTATTCGTGACGTTTTACATTCGATTGCTTACTGGCCAAATGCGGTTGAAGTTGTTTTACAAGAATATAATGACTTTTTAACAGGTGAGCGTCGTCTTGCCGATATTCTCTCTGGCTATTTAGATCCAGAATCTGATGAAGAAATTCCTGAAGTTCTTGAAGAAGAAGCTGAGCTTGAAGAAGATGATGAAAAATCTCCATCTAAAGCGAAAGATGTCAAACTTGATGATGATGACGAAGAAGAAGAGTCTGAAGGTGATGATGATTCTGAAGGTGACTCTGGTCCCGACCCTGAAATTGCAAAAGCACGTTTCACTGAGCTAGAAAACGCTTGGAATGAGACCAAAGCAATCATCACAAAACATGGCCGTAACAGCGCTGAAGCGGATGCTGCGCTTGAGTCGCTTGCTGCTGTGTTCATGATGTTCAAATTCACACCTCGTTTATTTGAAATCATTTCAGAAATGATTCGTGGTACTCATGAACAAATCCGTTCAAACGAACGTGAAATTATGCGTTATGCAGTACGTCGTGGCCGTATGGATCGTAATCAGTTCCGTCTTAGCTTCCCTGAGCAAGAATCAAATCTAGCTTGGTTAGATGAACAAATTGCAAAAGCGCCTGCGGAAACCAAAGGTCATTTAGAAAAAGTTCGTCCTGATGTATTGGCATTCCAACAAAAGATTGCTGATATTGAGAAAGATCTTGGCCTAAACGTTAAAGATATCAAAGATATCTCTAAACGTATGACAGTTGGTGAAGCAAAAGCACGTCGTGCCAAGAAAGAGATGGTTGAAGCAAACTTACGTTTGGTAATTTCGATTGCGAAGAAATACACCAACCGCGGCTTGCAATTCCTTGATCTAATTCAAGAAGGTAACATCGGTTTGATGAAAGCCGTAGACAAGTTTGAATACCGTCGTGGTTATAAATTCTCGACCTATGCAACTTGGTGGATTCGTCAGGCGATCACACGTTCGATTGCAGACCAAGCACGTACCATTCGTATTCCAGTACACATGATTGAGACAATCAACAAGATCAACCGTGTTTCTCGTCAGCTTCTTCAAGAAATGGGCCGTGAACCAACTCCTGAAGAATTAGGCGAGCGTCTGGAAATGGACGAAGTTAAAGTTCGTAAAGTACTTAAAATCGCAAAAGAACCAATTTCGATGGAAACACCGATTGGTGATGATGAAGATTCGCATCTTGGTGACTTCATTGAAGATGGCAACATCACTTCTCCAATTGATGCTGCAACTTCGGAAGGCTTAAAAGAAGCGACGCGTGAAGTACTTGAAAACTTAACTGAACGTGAAGCAAAAGTATTGAAAATGCGTTTTGGTATTGATATGCCAACCGATCATACTTTAGAAGAAGTTGGTAAACAGTTTGATGTAACACGTGAACGTATTCGTCAGATTGAAGCGAAAGCATTGCGTAAACTTCGCCACCCTTCTCGTTCAGAACACTTACGTTCTTTCTTGGAAAATGACTAATCTTTGGGATATCTTGAGTGAGGGTTAAAGCCCTTACTCAAGACTTGAAGTTCAACACTTCATCCCCATTTATGTATTAGATCAAAAGCGCCTGCACTGATGCAGGCGTTTCAAATTAAGAGGTTGCTCATGTTAGACCGCACTCCTTCTCGTGAATTGCAAGAACATCTTTGGGTTTTCCCGATGGACTATCCAATCAAATTGATTGGTAATGCAGGGGATGAACTTCGAGTGGCTGTTGTTGATATTTTGCAGAAGCACTTCCCTGAATTTGATGGCGACACAGTGAAAGTTCAGCCATCACGTACAGGCAAATACCATTCTTTAACTGCACAATTGCGTTTTGAAGAGTTGGAACAAGTTCATGCCTTATACGCTGATCTTGCAGCCTGTCCTTTAATTAAGACAGCGCTTTAATAAAGAAGTCCAAAATACGAAAGTGTTTTGGATTTTTTTTTGCACTAAAAAATAAGCTTCAACATTTTGATAAATAGCTATTTATCTTCCCCAAATCATTACATAATTAAGCTATTGACCATTTAAAAACTGTAAAGGATGTTCTGTTGTAATGAGTGCTGTAAAACCAACTTTAATCATTCGTTGTTTCAATGATCTACAAGATTACACGACGCGTTTTGAAGCAATGAAAGACTTCACAACTAATCGTGATGAAAACACCCCTGATGAAGTCTGGTTATTACAACACCAAGATGTCTTGACCCAAGGCCAAGCAGGTAAAGCAGAACACATCCTTATGCACAGTAATCTTCCAATTGTTCATACTGATCGTGGCGGTCAGGTCACTTGGCATGGCAAAGGCCAACTGGTGGCCTATTTCCTTTTGGATCTCAATCGCTTGAAGTGGCATGTCCGTACTTTGGTCAGTTTTGCAGAACAAGCTATGATTGATCTGCTCAAACAGTACAATATCGATGCTTACGCCAAACCAGATGCACCTGGGGTATATGTAGATGGGCGTAAAATTGGTTCACTCGGTTTTAAAATTCGTCGTGGTCGTAGTTATCATGGTCTTGCCCTGAATATTGACTGTGACTTAACTGGCTTTCAAACCATTAACCCATGCGGGTATGCAGGTTTAGAAATGGTGCGCCTGCAAGACTTACTTGAAGATTACCCAAGCTTTGAACAGCTCTGTGATACTTTCATTACTTATTTAAAAAATACCGATTTGTTTAATGACCTTGTAGTCAAATCTGAATAATTTACTTTTCAATTCTAATAAAATAAATTAGAGTAAATACTCTAAATTAGCTTTTGCATAATTTTAACAAGGGATACGCAAGTGATTTCAACCAAAGCAGTGAAGCCCACGTTGCAATTTGCCTACGTCAAACTCATGATGGATGTTGTGGGTCGTGGCCTCGTGATGGCAAGCCAAGTGGATGATGAAGTACAACAGGAAGTGTCGAAGTTTCCTGTTGGTTTTATCCTTTCAATGAATGTTTTCCCAAATGGACCTGCATTTGTTGCTCGAGTAACCGAAAAAAAACAATTAGAGCTATTGTCCAACTACAAAGGCAAGCCTGATTTAACCATTACCTTCAAGCATTTAACCCACGCCTTTTTAGTATTTTCTTTCCAAGAAAGTACGGCACAAGCCTTTGCCAATGACCGTATGATTGCCGATGGTGATGTTTCAAGTGCCATCCGTCTGGTGCGTTGCTTGAACAAAATGGAAGCCCTGATTTTACCTAAACTAATCGCTTCACTTGCAGTCAAACGCTACCCTGCTGAATTAACATTAAAAGAAAAATTCACGGGCGCAAAAAATATTTATCTTAAAGTCGCAAAATCATATCTCAAACGGAGCGCATAACATGGCTAAGCCTTATTACGAGTTTTTCTGTCCTGTAAAAGTCATTGCTGGTAACGCTGCCTTAGAGCATATCCCATTTGAACTTGCGACGCTTGGCGCAAAACGTCCAATGATCATTACCGATAAAGGCGTACGTGCCAATGGCTTACTTAGCCCAATCGAAGCAGCTTTTAGTACAACTGATGCGGTGATTGGCGCGATCTTTGATGATGTTCCACCTGATTCAAGCTTGGAAGTCGTTCGCTTAGCAGCAGAACTTTACCGCCAGAAAAAATGTGATGCGATCATTGCGATTGGTGGTGGCTCAGTCATCGACACCTCTAAAGCAACCAATATCTTGGTGTCTGAAGGTGGTGATGATTTATTGCAATATTCAGGTGCTCATAACCTGCCAAAACCACTTAAGCCATTCTTTGTGATTCCAACCACCTCTGGTACTGGTTCAGAAGTGACCATGGTGGCTGTGGTTTCAGATACGCAACGTAATGTAAAACTGGCTTTTGCCTCGTATTACTTAATGCCGCATGCCGCGATTCTTGATCCACGCATGACCCAGACTTTACCACCACATCTGACCGCCATGACTGGAATGGATGCATTAACTCATTGCGTGGAAGCTTATACTTGCTTAGCAGCAAATCCACTGAGTGATGCTTATGCCAGTGCAGGGATTAAGAAGATCAGTGAAAATCTCTTTAAAGTATTAGACAATCCAAGTGATGCACAAGGCCGTTTAGAATTGGCTCAGGCATCCACTATGGCGGGTATTGCTTTCTCTAATTCAATGGTGGGTTTAGTTCATTCATTGGGTCATGCGCTTGGTGCAGTTGCACATCTACCCCACGGCTTATGCATGAACTTATTCCTGCCATACGTGCTGGAATACAACAAAGAGATTAATGGCGACAAGATCGGTGAGTTACTGTTGCCACTCGCGGGTGCAGATATTTATGCACAAACTCCTGCAAACTTACGTGCAGACAAAGCAATTGCGACGATTTTAGCAATGCGTGATCGTCTTTTCAGCCTGACCAAACTGCCACGTACATTACGTGAAACAGGTAAAGTCACTGAAGCACAGCTAGATGAAGTTGCGGATAAAGCATTGAATGATGGTTCCATCATTTACAACCCGAAAGAAGCAAACTTGCAAGACATTCGTGCAATCTTGCAAAAAGCATGGTAATACATTGAGTTAAATCAAGTATTCCTGCTTAAAAGCCTCGATATTGATTGAATATCGGGGCTTTTCGTTTTTAAGTGAATCTTTATTCATCTATTTCTTTACCCAATTGGCAAAAAAATTGCTAAAAAAAGCATAAAAGTACTGACAATTTATAGTGTTTTAGGATAGATTGGCGCACTTTCGTTTTTTGTACGGGGGATCGTTTTTGTCTCAAACGATCCTTAACACTATGGCTGATCTTTGATCAACGATTATGAGGATAACGCCGTTGACAAATTTATCTGGGACTCAACCAACAGCGAAGCTTCAAAAGAATCTTGTGCTTTGGCACATCATCATTATTGGCTTAGCTTATATTCAACCATTAACTTTATTTGATACATTTGGTTTAGTATCTGAAAGAAGTGGTGGTCATGTACCGACTTCCTACATATTTGCCTTAGTTGCAATTCTTTTAACGTCGATCAGTTATGGTCACATGATTCGTCGTTATCCGTCTTCTGGTTCTGCATATACCTATGCCCAAAAGTCGATTCACCCTAATGTTGGTTTTATGGTGGGTTGGTCTTCGTGGTTAGATTATTTGCTCTCTCCTCTGGTCAATATCATCCTTGCTGATATTTATTTGAGAGCATTATTCCCAGAAGTAAACAACTGGATTTGGGTGATTGGTTTAACCGTCCTGATGACGGTGATCAACTTGTTTGGTGCACGTTTTGTTGCGCGTTTTAACAGTACCATTGTGGTGATCCAACTCGGTGTGATTTTCTACTTTGTGTATCAGGTCTATATCCTACTCACACAAGGAGTTTATGCCGATGGCACACTAAATCCAGATAAAGCTGAATTATGGTCGCTTGCGCCATTCTGGAATGAAATGACCTCTGTCGGGGCTTTAATTGCAGGGGCAACCGTTCTATGCTTCTCATTTACTGGTTTTGATGCGCTTTCTTCACTTGCAGAAGAAACCAAAGATGCTGAAAAAACTTTGCCGCGCGCAATTTTCACTACAGCATTGGTTGCGGGTATCATCTTCATTGTCAGCACCTACTTTATTCAGCTTTATTTCCCAAGTAATCCGAGTACTTACTTCAACCCACTGGATGAGTCTCAGCCAGTTATGGTTGCAGCGATTGGTAGCCTTGCATTTAAGACCATGGTTTTATACTTTGCAGTCGTGGCAGTCATGGCATCTGGTATTTCGGCACATGCAGGTGTATCGCGTTTAATGTATGTGATGGGTCGTGATGGCGTGATCAATAAGAAGTTATTCGGTCATATTAACCCACGCTTGCATACGCCAACTTACAACATCTTGATTGTAGGTGTTGTTGCGTTGTCTGCTGGTTTCCTTGATCTTGAGCATATCGTGAACTTGATTAGCTTCGGTGCTTTAACTGCATTTAGCTTTGTTAACTTCTCGGTGATTTCTCGCTACGCGTTGCGAGATGGCAAGAACAAGACACCAAAAGACATTATCAGTTACATCATCATTCCTACACTGGGTTTCGCCAGCGTGTTTATGATGTGGTTAGAAATTGATAAATTGGCTTTACAAATTGGTCTGGCTTGGGCAGTAATCGGTGTCGGTTATCTTGCTTATAAGACTAAAGGCTTCAAATACAATGCACCACAGCATAATGAATTTGATGACAGACATTAATCTAATGAGGTAATAAAAAAGGCGCTGAATGCGCCTTTTTTATGGCTTGAAAATTTAGCCGTGCAGCTTTTCGACAATCGATTTCACACGTTGCGCATAAAGCTTCGCTGTTTCCAAGTCCCCTGTTGGGATCTCATCGGTGCCCGCATCTGATGGCGATTGAACCAACAAACCTACAGAGCCACCTAAATTGTTCACATCTTCACGTTTCGCATTTTTAGTATTGGCAGGTAACAAACCTAAGCTCACCCAAATACCGCCATGCTGTGAAGCCAAAGTCTGTAACTGAATCAAGGTCACTTGCTTGTCACCATTCAAGCTCGCGCTATTGGTAAAGCCTGCAAAGACTTTATCCTGCCAGCCACGGGTAAACCAGATTTTTGAAGAAGCGTCAGCAAACTTTTTAAACTGCCAAGGGGTTGCCGCCATATAAGTTGGCGCTCCAAAAACAATACCTTGTGCCTCATTTAAAGTCTGCCAGTCTCGCTCGGTAATCTCACCATTCTGATCAATTTCAATTAATGATGCGTCAATCGCACCCGCAAAAGTTTCAGCAACAACTTTGGTATGGCCATAGCCAGAGAAGTAAACAACTGCAATTTGTGTCATGAGAGGATCCAAAATTTTTCAAAAGTTCGATTTAATGATATATTTTAGAAACTAGGTGTCAATTAGTTACCAGATGGTAACTAGGGACATTCGATTGAGAAAATGAGGGTTATCGCTATGAATCAGGCATTAAAATACGATATTTATCAACAACATTGCCCTGCTCGGTTATTTTTTGAAAAAATTGCAGATAAATGGGTGCTGTTGATCATTAATGTGCTTGCGCGAGAAACCCAACATTTCAATTTATTGAAAAAAAACATTCAAGGCATCTCACCTAAAGTATTGTCACAAAAGCTAAAAATGTTGGAAAGAGATGGATTTATCGAGCGCCAAGTGCAGAATACCGCTCCAATTCGAGTCGATTATTCACTTACCGCACTCGGTTTAGAAGTCGCGGAAATGGCGTATCAACTCAAAGATTGGGCTGAAAGTAATATCGAACAAGTCATTTATGCTCAACAACGATTTGATTCAATTCAAGAAGAATAAACGAGACGATATGGTGAGGTTCATATGTATCCACAACCTTTAATTGCAGTTGCAGATGTTGAGAAAACCAGTCAGTGGTATCAAACAATACTTGGCTTAGAAAGTGGTCATGGCGGCAAAGACTATGAACAATTGCTGTATGAACAGCGTATGGTGTTGCAACTACATCAATGGCAAGCGCATGAACATCCACATATTGGTGATCCCAAACGAGTGATCGGGAATGGAGTTCTATTGTGGTTTGAAAGCAATCAATTTGATGAGATTGTACAAAAGCTACAAACCCATCAAGTTGAAATTTTAGAAGGTCCTAAATATAACCCCAACGCGCATCATCGCGAAATTTGGTTTAAAGACCCAAATGGCTATACGCTGGTTGTCGCAAGTCCATATGGCGATCTTTGATTAGAGTTGTTTAAAACCTTGCTGTCTCCACGCTTCGTAGACAATCACGGCTGTTGCATTGGAAAGGTTTAAACTTCTTGAATTTTCAGCCATTGGTAAACGAATCCACTGTTCTTGCGGGAACATGAGACGTACCTGCTCAGGTAAACCACGGGTTTCAGGCCCCATCAACAAGGCAACTGGACGATTCAGATCAACGGTATGCGGTGTTGCTGAACCTTTAGTAGTAAGCGGGAAAACATGCTCCACCCCCTTGGCTTTTAAATCAGCAAGACAAAGTTCGATATTGTCCCAAATTTGCATTCTCGCCCATTCATGGTAATCCAAACCTGCACGTTTCAACTTCTTATCATCCAGCTCAAAGCCTAAAGGCTTGACCAAATGGAGTTGCGCACCTGTATTGGCACATAAACGAATGATATTACCTGTATTCGCTGGAATCTCAGGTTCGTATAGGACGACATGAATCACAAATTTTCTCTACTTTTCATAATCCCTCCTAGCCTCCCTTTGAAAAAGGGAGGAACTCCTCTCTTTTTTAAAGAGGTGAGGAGCGGTTATAGCTCCGCAAGGAGGGATTCTATTGCCATTTTAACTGTTCACGTAGGCTCACCACTTCACCAATAATAGTTAAAGTCGGCGCTACGATCTGATGTTCAGATACTTTGGTCGCGATATCCGCCAATGTACCCACCACCACTTTCTGATCAGGGGTTGTTCCTTTAGAAATTAAGGCCACAGGCATAGTTGGACGTTGACCATGTGCAATCAATTGCTCACAAATGCGTTCCAAACCGACCAAGCCCATGTATAACACCAACGTTTGGTTTTCATACACCAGTTCATTCCAAGGTAACTCAGGTGAGCCTTCTTTTAAATGACCTGTCAGGAAACGTACACTTTGCGCATAATCACGATGTGTCAGTGGAATACCTGCATAGGCAGAACAACCTGAAGCTGCGGTAATGCCCGGAACAACTTGGAAAGTCACATTGGCTTCCACCAATTCCTGAATTTCCTCTCCACCACGGCCAAAGATAAAGGGATCTCCGCCTTTTAAACGGCAAACACGTTTACCTTGCTGTGCATATTCCACCAATAAAGCATTGATACCATCTTGTGGAACCGAATGATTAGAACGCGCTTTACCGACATAAATCTTTTCAGCATCACGGCGACACAATTCCAAGATGGGCGCAGATACTAAGCGATCGTAAATCACTACATCGGCTTGCTGCATTAAACGCAAGGCTTTTAAGGTCAAAAGCTCAGGATCGCCCGGCCCCGCGCCGACCAAATACACCTCACCTTTCGGTGCAGTCCATTCAGTCAAAGCTTGTTGAATCAGATCATTGGCGACATCAATATTGTCATTGAAAACCTGTTCTTTCAGCGGACTGGCGTACAAGTTTTCCCAGAAAATACGACGCTCATCTGGATTGGCAATTTTGGCTTTCAATTGCTTACGCCATTGCCCTGAAAACTCAGCCAATTTACCCATACCATGCGGCACGATGGTTTCGATCTGAGTACGCAACTGTCTGGATAAAACGGGTGATGCACCATTGGAAGCAACCGAAATCACCAACGGTGAACGATCAATAATCGCAGGCACCATAAAACGGCAATGTGGAATATCATCGACACTGTTGACCAACAGATTACGCTGTTCACACTGCTCAAATACGCGTTTATTAACGGCAGGCTGATCTGTTGCTGCAATCACCAAGCGGTAAGGCGTTGACAAAACATTTTCAGAAAAAGGCGCCTGAATATATTGCCCTTCCGATTGCTCAATCAGTTGACGTAATTCAGGAATGATGTCAGGTGCAATCACATCAACAATTGCACCCGCTTTGGCGAGCAGGTTTGCTTTGCGGTAGGCAATATGCCCACCACCCACAATCAGACAACGTTGCTGCTGCAACTTTAAAGAGATTGGGAAGATTTCCACGTCACGCCTCTATATTTTCAATCTGATTGAGCTCAAGCAAAAACTATGCACAAATTCGATGCAAAGTTTAGTCGATGTAGCTAACACCGCCCATATATGGACGTAACACTTCCGGAATCTCGATTGAACCGTCTGCGCGTTGATAGTTTTCCATCACTGCAAGCAAAGTACGACCCACTGCCAGACCTGAACCATTCAAGGTATGCACCAATTCGATCTTCTTCTGATCAACACGGTAGCGTGCTTTCATGCGGCGTGCTTGGAAATCGCCCACATTTGAGCAGCTTGAGATTTCACGATAGGTATCTTGGCTCGGCACCCATACTTCTAAGTCATACGTTTTAACTGCACCGAAGCCCATGTCGCCACCACAGAGCAAAATCTTACGGTACGGTAAGCCTAATGCCTGCAAAATGCCCTCTGCGTGTGCAGTCAATTCTTCAAGTGCCTGCATAGAGTGCTCTGGTTTTACGATTTGCACCATTTCAACTTTGTCGAATTGATGTTGACGAATCAAACCACGGGTATCACGACCATAAGAACCAGCTTCGCTACGGAAACATGGTGTGTGTGCAGAATATTTCAGTGGTAAACGATCCGCATCAATAATTTCATCACGAACGAAGTTCGTTACTGGCACTTCAGCGGTTGGAATCAGATAATACTCTTTTTCACCTTGTAGTTTGAACAAATCTTCTTCAAACTTAGGCAATTGACCTGTACCACGTAAGCTGTCTGCATTGACCAAATACGGCACATAAGCTTCGGTATAACCATTTTTAAGCGTATGTGTATCGAGCATGAACTGAGTCAAAGCACGTTGTAAACGCGCCAAAGGCCCTTTCAATACGCTGAAACGTGAACCTGTTAATTTGGTCGCTGTTTCAAATTCCAGACCACCCATCATTTCACCAAGATCGGTATGATCTTTGATTTCGAAATCAAACTGGCGTGGTGTACCCCACTTCAAGATTTCAAGGTTATCGCTTTCATCTTTACCAAAAGGGACTGATTCATCTGGTAGGTTTGGAATTGCGAGAGACTTTTGCTCAAGCTCAGCTTGCAACTCAGCCAAAGCCACTTCTGCGGCTTTGATTTCATCACCAATGGCTGCCATACGCGCCATGATCTCAGAAGCATCTCCACCTGATTTTTTGATTTGACCGACTTGCTTGGCACCTGCATTACGCTCTGCTTGTAAGTTTTCAGCTTTTGATTGCAAATCTTTACGGCGAGCTTCTAAATCAGCCCACTCTTGTACATTTAGCTGAATACCACGTTTTGCCAAAGCAGCATTGACTGCTTCAATATTATTTCTGAGTAATTTTGGGTCGATCATAATCAATCATGAATAGAGAAAAAACTGGCTATAGTGTAAGGCTTTAACCTAAAAAAATACAGCGATTGACAATTAAAGTCTTAGCACCTACAGCTAAGATATAGGTGCTGACATGCACTAATTAGGATCTTTAGGCAAGCTTGGTAAGTATTCTGCTTTTACAAACTGCTTGGCAGCATAATATGGCAGCGTCAATTCACTCATACCTTCCGCATAAGAAGCCAATTCATACAATGGATAGACGAAGACGATACCGTTTACCCCATAGTAATAGTTATCACTGACCTGTAGTTGCTCTTTTTTAATGTTGTGATCTTCCAACCAGTTTTGATTGGATGCATACAGTTCATCACGCAGTTTGGTATTCATATCGGGTTTAAGCAACTCACTGACCGTGATATGTTTTTTATTGGTCAAATCAAAATTCACAAATTCTTGATGTGACATCCCATGTGCAGCACCTGCAGAATATGAATAGGTCTGAATCGCAAAAGTCGCTAAGTTATAGTTTTGCCCAACAAAGCGCACATAAGTACTGCTTTCACTTTGTGATGCTTCATCCGCAGGAACTTTTACTTTTTGATCCGCAATATTCGAAAATGCATTCGGTTCCGCTTTTTTCATCCGATTGACAAAATACTCATCAATCCATTTCTGATTGGTTTCAACTGTTTGTAAATCATAATTGGTACAACCATCTTCCAAACAGACTTTTTGTTTTGGAATTTTAACTGTCACCACTTTTGCATGAATCAATGGAATATCCACTTTTTCAGTTGCCGCTGCGGTATCTTTTTTAGGTTGGCAACCTGCGAGCGCAACAACAGTCAGGATTGGAAGAAGTGGAATAATTTTTGATAATTGTGAAGTATTCATCGTCATGCAAGTCTCTGATGTTTTTCTTCACTATACAAAGCCTTGCCCTGAGATGAAATTAAAAAATGTATCCAAGCTTCACATAAAAAAGCCGCAACATGTGCGGCTTTTAAATTAATTAAACAATTACTGATCAATAATATCGGTACCCTTAGGCGGTGTGAAATTAAACACCGATGCTGGAATCGCCTGATTCGCCTTAATATTACTGAAACGGACATACGTGGTTTGACCTAAAGAGTCTTGTAATACCATCAAATTCGGTGCTTTATTGCCACCAAAACTAATGGTTAAACTTTGGAATGCACCATCTTCCTGTTTTGGATATAAGGTGTAATACAGTTTAGTACGGTCAGGTTGAGTCACACGATAGGACTGCATGATCTGATTGGTATTGCCTGATAACAATAATGCAGGCGTATTGGCAATTTGGTCATCCAAACTTTGACGAACAGCTTGCTGTAAGTCTGGATCATAAATCCACACCACTTTACCTGTGGTCACAATGGTTTGTTTGGCAGGACTGGTGGTTTCCCAATAGAATTTCCCAGGACGTTCAACTTTCATGGTCCCTTTGAACGTCTGATTCATATGTTGAGCAGTTAAGCCCTTTTTCTGTGCGACTTTATTACTATTACTAGGTGCAACTTTTGTAGTTTGTTCAAAATCTGCGGTGAATCGTTGCAAGCCAGATAACTGTTGAACCAAACTTGTGGTCGCTTGCTGAGCCGATGCAGCTACAGGTGCAGCGAATACCTGACTACTCACAACTGGAGCAAGTGTCATTGCACTTAACGTTGCAGCATAAGCCATTTTTTTTACGAAATTCATAAAAACAACCTTCTATCAGATTTCTACTGGTATGACGACATCTTACTGTTTTTGATCATTAAAAAAATGAAGAAAAGCAACGGTTTTGTGTAATTCGTGTCGCAAAGTTCTGCATTATGTATGAAGTTGCAGCCTTTATGTAGAGATTGTAAGGATGAAATTCAACTTTTCGACCATTCACCAATTAAGGACTTCAATGTCAGATCAGAGAAATTATTCATCAACAATGCTCTAGACGAAAAATAAGAGTTTGATAACCTAAAACCAATAATTTAAAAAGCATCATCCATGAAAAGCCTTGCCTTTATCCACCGTAATGACACTCGATTTGCGATTGGTGATTTTTATCCCGCCCTGTCAGTCTTTTCTTATCAGGAACTAGGGAATACCACTTCCCCATTCTTGCTTTTAGACCATATCGGACCTGGGCGTTTGCCACCTAAAAGCACTAAAAAAGGTGTCAATGAACATCCGCATCGTGGTTTTGAAACCGTCACCTTTGTTTTTGCGGGTGAACTGCAACATCAAGACTCAACAGGAAGTGGTGGTGTGATCAGCCAAGGTGATGTGCAATGGATGACTGCTGCATCGGGTATACAACATATTGAACATTTCAGCCCTGAATTTCGTGAGCAAGGCGGATTCTTTGAAATGGTGCAATTGTGGGTCAATCTACCCGCCAAAGATAAAATGTCTGCGCCACATTATCAAAGCTTGCTGAACCACAATATCCCAAAAGTCATACTCAAAAATGATGCAGGCTATGTTCGTATCGTGGCAGGACAATTTCAGAATACACAGGGTATTGCCCAAACCTTTAGCCCAATGCATGTATTTGATGTCCATCTGGCAAAAGGACAGCACCTTATACTCCCCGCCAGTCATGGTGACAGTACCTTACTTTATTTACGTAATGGAAAGCTTCAATTCTCTGCTGATGAAGAAGTTTTAGAAGAACAAGCTTTGGCAATCATGTCCAGTTTCGACAATGATGTAGCAATTACCGCATTAGAAAATTGCGATCTATTATTTTTATCCGCTCCACCATTACAAGAGCCGATCAACGGGCATGGCTTTTTTGTTATGAACAGTTATGAAGAAATTCTGCAGGCCTATGACGATTTAAAAACAGGGCAATTTGGAAAACCATAAAATTTCCCAACTTAAAATCCAGCAGACATAAAAAAACCCGCTAAAAGCGGGTTTTTTCGAACTATTAAAACTTAAGCTTCAACAGTTACATAGCGACGGCCAAATTGACCTTTCACTTCAAATTTTACTACGCCGTCAGCAGTAGCAAATAAAGTATGGTCACGGCCCATACCAACATTTGCACCAGCGTGGAACTCAGTACCACGTTGACGAACGATGATGTTACCAGCAGTTACAGTTTGACCACCGTAAACTTTAACACCTAACATCTTAGGATTCGAATCACGACCGTTCTTCGTCGATCCACCGGCTTTTTTAGTTGCCATGTCTATTTACTCCTCGTGTTAGCCTGCGATACCAGTAATTTTCAACTCGGTAAACCATTGACGGTGACCTTGTTGCTTACGGTAATGTTTACGACGACGCATTTTGATAATGCGGATTTTGTCGTGACGACCATGGCCAACTACTTCTGCAGTTACTTTTGCGCCAGCTACAACTGGAGCACCGATTTGAATGTTGTCACCGTTAACAACCATTAATACGTCATCAAACGTAATAGTCGCGCCAGTTTCAGCTTTCAATAATTCTACTTTAAGGGTTTCACCCTCAACAACACGGTGCTGTTTACCACCGCTTTGGATTACTGCGTACATATGTACTCCAACTTGCCCGTGTCTTCGTGCCGATAAAGGGATATATCGATCTTAAGACGAACGCCACTGGGGTTATTCAAGGGGACAAATTTTAAGTGAAAATTGATCAAACAACAAGTTATTTTGCACAAATGCACACATAATGATAACTTGCTTGGATTTTCAAGTAAAATCAATTAGATTGATGGCGAACTGTTTTGCTTGATTTGCATCAAAATTTGAAATAGTTTCTTGAAAACAAATTGTGACATATAACAAGCTGTGTTTTTACAGCGCCATAAGTAAAGTCAAGATACAAGATGAGGACTTTACTTTTTTCTGTCTAATTTAAAACCAAAGAGCTCAGCATTATGTTTTAAATGGCAGATTAGACAGGTTGTATAACTGTTTAGTCACAGATTAATTGATACACTTGGCAACATTACTCACCTGTACGAGGTTTTCCTTCATATGGTTATCGATTTTAAGCAAGACATTCTTTCTCCAGTTGCGACAGATTTTGCTGCGATGGATCACCTGATCAATGAAGGAATTAGCTCTAAAGTTGGTTTAGTTATGTCGGTGAGTAAACATGTTGTTGAAGCGGGTGGCAAACGCATGCGCCCGATCATGTGCTTACTTGCAGCGCGTGCCTGTGGTTTAGCCAATATGCAACAAGCACAGCATTTGGCTGCTGTAATTGAAATGTTACATACTGCGACCTTAGTGCATGATGATGTCGTAGACGAATCAAGCCTGCGTCGTGGTCGCCCAACCGCAAATGCAACTTGGAATAATCAAACTGCGGTTTTAGTTGGTGACTTCCTGATCTCACGAGCTTTTGATTTATTGGTCGACTTAAACAACATGACCTTATTAAAAGATTTCTCGACAGGAACCTGTGAAATTGCGGAAGGTGAAGTACTCCAACTGCAGTCCCAGCATCAACCAGAAACGACTGAAGAAACCTATCTCCGAATCATTCATGGGAAAACCTCTCGTTTATTTGAACTTGCGACGGAAGGCGCTGCAATTTTAGCGGGAGCCGAAGAATATCGTGAACCGTTACGCCGCTTTGCAGGTCATTTTGGTAATGCCTTTCAGATTATCGACGATATTTTAGATTACACCTCTGATGCTGAAACATTAGGTAAAAATATTGGTGATGATTTAATGGAAGGTAAGCCAACTTTACCTTTAATTTCAGCATTAGCCCATTCAACAGGTGAGGATCATGCGATCATTCATCGTAGTATCGCAACAGGCGGTGTTGAACATTTAGATAAAGTGATCGAGATTGTTCATCACTCGGGCGGCTTAGATTACTGTCAAAAACGTGCCCAACAAGAAACGGATGCTGCTTTAGAGGCGTTAAAAGCGCTACCAGATAATGAATATCGCCAAGCACTTGTTAATTTGACCTTAATGGCCTTACATCGACTTCAATAATTTTCTGAGTGCCTATGCATTTAACATTATCTGATCTTTTTTCAAACATGCAGGAACAGCTGGATCAACCGCAAGCTGTTCTTGATGAAAACCTATTGATCGAGCTGGTCAATCGTATACGACCAAAAAATCCGAATGATGCAGATGAAGTCAAACAACGTATTCATGCACTGATCAAAATATTATTGCTTACCCCGACTTCGGCAATACTACTGCAAAACTTTTTACTTAAGCTAATTAGCCAATATAAACAGTTGAGCTTATATGCCGATAGCGGCATTCTTTCGCTTGATGGTTTTTGGAACCAATTGAGCCAACGTCTAGGTGCACATTTTCTACCTTTAGTGGAGGATGACCAACAACTGAAAACATTGATTGGAAAAGTGTTCCATCAGGAAAATGACAGTGAATGGTTAGATCTCATTGAGAATCAAGACTGGATTACGCTCTTCAATCTATTGGGTGAAAGCCAAAGCAATACCCGAGAAAAGCAAGTTTCAAAAAATGAACTGATTAAAGCCATTACGGTACTTTCTTACCGTATTAGTGGTATTGGCCTATATCCTGAGTTTATTAATGCTCAACCCGAAATTACTGAATATGAATCCCCTTTTCTGGTTCAAAACCGAGAAATTGTAGAGTTCATCGAAAAATATAAAAAACAAATTGATGATCAAGATGCAGTCGTTGTATTGCCGCCACCCGATGCATCTCAAGCATTTGTCATGCTGGATCAGTGCCGTGAAGTGGTACTGAAAATTCGCCGTGCGACAAAGCGAATTGGTGTCAGTATTAGCTTGACCTATTTATTGTCGCTATTAGAACAAGCCATTGATCGTATCGAACTACTGCTAACTTTATTGGCCAGTAAAAATGACGCCCGATATACCGCATTGGGTGAACTCATCACGGATTTGACCAAGGCGCACTACAATGAAAAAAGTGTCCGCCATTTGTTAACTTCGACCAGTGAACTGATCGCCTTACAGGTGACCGAAAATGCCAGTAAAACAGGCGAACATTATGTAAGTACCGACAAAGCTGGCTTCTTTGGCATGTACAAAGCAGCCGCAGGTGCAGGTGCGATCATTGCCACCATGGCAACGCTGAAAATTTTAACAGCCCGCTTGGTACTCGCACCGTTTGGACATGCTTTTTTATACAGCATGAACTACGCACTTGGCTTTATGTTGATTCATGTTCTACATTTTACGGTTGCAACCAAACAGCCTGCGATGACTGCGGCTGCACTTGCCTCGACAGTACAACAGCAGAAAGGCAGCAAGACTGCGCAAATTGCAGAACTCGCGGCATTGATTATTAATATTATCCGTACCCAGTTTATTGCGATCTTAGGCAACATCTCGATTGCGATTCCAACCGCAGCCCTGATCACCTTTCTATGGCAATACAATCTGGGTGAACCGCTGCTCAATCATGCCAAATCAGCCGCATTGCTACATAGTCTCAACCCCTTTACCTCATTGGCGGTTCCACATGCTGCAATTGCAGGTGTTTGTTTGTTCTTTTCTGGGTTAATTGCAGGTTATTTCGATAACTTGGCGGTTTACCGTAAAGTCGGCCCACGCCTAAAACAACATCGACGTTTAAAACGCTGGATGGGACAACAACGCTTAGATAAATTCGCTGCTTATATTGAGACTAATCTTGGTGCATTAGCGGGGAACTTTTTATTCGGGATCATGCTTGGCAGTATGGGCACGATTGGATTTATCCTAGGCTTGCCTTTGGATATCCGTCATATTGCCTTTGCTTCTGCCAATTTCATTCAAGGTTTGATGACCATTGGTGGCCCTGATATTGGTTTAATTTTAGTGTCATTCTTAGGTGTTATGCTGATCGGCTTAACCAACTTATTTGTGAGCTTTACCTTGACGATTATTGTTGCTCTACGCGCACGTCGTGTTCGTTTTGCACAATGGAAGCCTTTAGCCAAGCTAGTGACAACGCATTTCTTAACTCGACCAAGTGATTTTTTCTGGCCGCCTAAGCAACCCGTAGAAGTTGAAGAGCAAAGCAAAAACGCATCTTCACATCACTAACTTTGTACAGAAAAAACCGCGAAGTACAAGTCTAACATTTGAACTATTTTTACGTATAATCAATCTACCAAAAATAGTTCAAATGGGTTGGTATTCCCAGCGTCTATTATTCAATAGATCACTTCTCAGCCATGGTATCCCCTTTACACAAGGAGATACGATGACACGAGTCCGTATCTCGATTTGAATGATAGAGATCAAAACAATGCTGCTATATCACTAACTATGTAAGAATTTTATGATGTCTTTTGAATAAATGGTTTGTTTTTTACTTTAGCTTAATCATGTTATATGGCAGATATTCCGACTTGCATGATTAAGCGAACAGCTGGAAAACAGCTTCTTTCAATAAATGCATAGATTTATTTAAAATGAGATATACATCAAATTTTGTTATGTTTTTTTACTAGACCTTAAAAAAACATAAAAATGAAATTATCATAAAATTTCAAGACTTGACCAAAAGTGTACTCGCGAGTACACTTTCAAACACTCGACAACCCTGAACAATGGTTAAGCACATAATGAGTTCCGCATGCCATACCTATTACTTTGTATTGGTTGCTTTTTTTTAGGATCCGGTGTGATTGGATTAATGAATTCCAACGCATCAACTTTAGACCTTTTTAGTGTTCGAGCTTTATTTGAGCACCGTTCATTTACGCTTAACCATGTGACAATTTTGCTCTCTCGCTTAGGTGGGATGCCATTTTTATTATTTTTGACTACATTTTTGTGTATTTACCAAATATGGATTAAGAACTATAAGAATGTGATTTTTATCTCATTCAGTGTGGGTGGAAGTATTGTGATTGGTTGGCTTCTGAAATGGAGCATTGATCGACCAAGACCTTTAGAGTTTTATCACTTGGTTCAAAGTTATGGCGCATCCTTCCCAAGTGCTCATAGCCTTTATGCTGCAACCCTTGCAAGTTTAGCGATGTTGTTATGTCGACAATATAAGCATCGTAATAGTGTCATTTTAGTATCTACTTTATGGTTTATTGCCATGGGGATATCTAGAGTTTATGTAGGGGTTCACTATCCAACTGACGTTCTTGCTGGTTGGGGAATTGGGTTGATTTGGACTTCGTTGCTTTGGTTTTGGCTGTTTCAAAGCAATTTCAGCAACAATTTGTTTTTAGATAAGAAATCTAAATTGAGGTGGAATAATGATGTCGGCTAAGCTTTGGGCTCCTGCCCTCACTGCTTGCGCATTAGCAACAAGCATTGCGCTTGTTGGTTGTAGCAAAGAACCTAAAGATGCACAGCAAGCTGCTGCTTCTCAAAAAATGCCACCTCCAGAAGTTGGTGTCATTGTAGCTCAACCACAAAGCGTTGAACAAAACGTCGAACTGTCAGGACGAACCTCAGCATATCAAGTTTCGGAAGTACGCCCACAAACTGGTGGCGTCATCTTAAAACGATTATTTGCTGAAGGAAGCTACGTTCAGGCGGGTCAAGCCCTTTATCAAATTGATGCCAATACCAACCGCGCAACGGCAGACAGTGCACGTGCCGCATTATTGCGTCAACAAGCGAACTTAAATTCGTTACGTGTGAAAGAAGGCCGTTATCGTCAACTTGTCGGAACAAATGCTGTTTCTAAACAAGAATATGATGATATCAATGCTCAAGTAAAATTGGCTGAAGCTGATGTCGCTGCATCTGAAGCGGCATTAAAAAATGCTGAGATTACTTTAGGTTACTCAACTGTACGCGCACCTATTTCAGGTCAGTCTAGCCGTTCTTCGGTAACGCCTGGTGCGTTGGTAACTGCAAACCAAGCTGATCCATTGGTCACGATTCAACAACTAGATCCAATCTATGTTGATATCAATCAATCAAGTGCCGAGTTATTGCGTTTACGCCAACAGTTGAGCAAAGGCAGTTTAAATAACAGTAACAATACCCGTGTCAAAATCACACTTGAAGATGGTTCTGAATACCCAGTTGAAGGCCAACTTGCTTTCTCTGATGCAAGCGTGAATCCGGATACAGGTACTGTGACTTTACGTGCAGTCTTCTCAAATCCAAACCATTTACTATTACCAGGTATGTACGCAACGGCTAAAATTTCGCAAGGAGTTTTACCAAACGCTTATCTAATCCCTCAAGCTGCAGTGTCTCGTTTACCAACAGGACAAGCAATTGCTTTAGTGGTGAATGCGAAAGGTGCGATCGAAACACGCCCAGTTAAAACGGTAGGTGTAAAAGGTCAAGACTGGATTGTAACTGAAGGCTTACAGACCGGTGATAAGGTTGTTGTTGATGGTGTTGCCAAGGTAAAAGAAGGACAAGAAGTGTCTGCTAAACCTTATCAACCAAAAGCAGCTGAAGGTCAAAATGCAGCACCAAAAGCTGCTGAACAACAAAAGCAAGCCAATTCACCAAAAGCTGAACAAAAAGCAACTTCAGAAGCTTAAGGGGTAGATTGCATGGCTCAATTCTTTATCCATCGCCCAATTTTCGCTTGGGTGATTGCACTGGTCATTATGTTGGCGGGTATTATCACGCTTACAAAAATGCCAGTTGCACAATATCCGACAATTGCTCCCCCCACGGTAACCATTTCTGCAACTTATCCTGGGGCTTCTGCTCAAACCGTTGAAAATACCGTTACCCAAATCATTGAACAACAAATGAATGGTTTGGATGGCTTACGTTACATTTCATCGAACAGTGCGGGTAATGGTCAAGCATCAATTAACTTAAACTTTGCACAAGGTATCGATCCAGATATCGCGCAGGTTCAAGTTCAAAACAAACTGCAATCAGCAACAGCGCTTTTACCTGCTGACGTACAACGTCAAGGTGTAAAGGTAACTAAGTCTGGCGCAAGCTTCTTGCAAGTTATTGCATTTTATTCACCAGATAACAGCCTTTCTGCATCTGACATTAAAGACTATGTGAACTCAAATATTTCTGAGCCACTCAGTCGTGTTGCAGGTGTGGGTGAGCTTCAAGTGTTTGGTGGTTCATACGCAATGCGTATCTGGTTAGATCCAGCAAAGCTGACTAGCTTTAACTTAACGCCAAATGATGTTGCAACAGCAATTCGTGCACAAAACTCTCAAGTTGCAGTTGGTCAACTCGGTGGTGCGCCATCGACAGCGGGTCAAGTACTCAACGCGACCGTGAATGCACAAACTATGTTGCAAACACCTGAACAGTTTAAAAACATCTTCCTGAAAAATACGTCAGGTGGTGCTCAAGTTCGTTTAGGTGATGTTGCACGTGTAGAACTGGGTTCTGATAACTACCAATTCGACTCGAAATTTAATGGTAGCCCTGCAGGTGGCGTTGCAATCAAACTTGCAACTGGCGCCAATGCACTGGATACAGCTGCCGCAGTTGAAAAGCGTTTATCTGAATTACGTCATAACTATCCAAGTGGTTTAAAAGACAAGCTTGCGTATGACACAACGCCATTTATTCGTCTATCAATTGAAAGTGTTGTTCATACACTGATTGAAGCAGTCGTTTTGGTATTTATCGTAATGTTCTTGTTCTTACAGAACTGGCGCGCAACGATTATTCCAACATTGGCTGTACCTGTGGTGGTACTCGGTACATTTGCCGTGATTAATATCTTCGGCTTCTCGATCAACACACTCACCATGTTCGCAATGGTACTTGCCATTGGTCTATTGGTGGATGACGCCATCGTTGTGGTGGAGAACGTTGAACGAGTGATGCAAGAAGAACATCTCGAACCGATTCCAGCGACTGAAAAGTCGATGAGTCAGATTTCGGGTGCCTTAGTCGGTATTACCAGTGTGTTAACAGCGGTATTCGTACCGATGGCATTCTTCAGTGGAACCACTGGGGTTATTTATCGTCAGTTCTCGATCACGCTGGTTACGGCGATGATCCTGTCATTACTTGTAGCATTAACCTTTACCCCTGCCCTGTGTGCGACCTTGTTAAAACAACACGATCCAAACAAGCAGGAAAGCAACAATATTTTCGCGCGTTTCTTCCGTTGGTTTAACCGTAGCTTTGAAAAACTTTCAGAGAAATACCAAGGCGGCGTCAATCGTATGACCCACCACAAGTTATTCTCTGGTGTGCTTTATATTGTTGTGATCGCAGCGTTGGTTGGTATCTACAAAGTATTGCCATCTTCTTTCTTACCAGAAGAAGACCAAGGTGTGGTCATGACCTTAGTTCAGTTACCACCGAGTGCGAGCTTGGAACGTACCGATAAAGTCATTGATACCATGACAGGCTACTTCTTGAATAAGGAAAAAGAAAATGTAGAGTCAATCTTTACAGTTGCTGGTTTCTCATTCACAGGGGTGGGTCAAAACGCGGGTCTTGCCTTTATTAAATTAAAAGACTGGAGCGAGCGTACCACACCAGAGTCACAGATTGGTGCCATCATTCAACGTGGTATGGCATTGAACATGATTGTGAAAGATGCGTCTTACATCATGCCATTGCAGTTACCCGCAATGCCTGAATTGGGTGTCGCTTCTGGTTTCGATATTCAGTTGAAAGATGCAAGTGGTCAAGGGCATGAAAAGCTGATTGCTGCACGTAATGCAATTTTAGGTATGGCATCACAAGACAAACGTCTTGCAGGTGTACGTCCAAATGGTCAAGAAGATACACCTCAGTACCAGATCACCATTGATCAAGCGCAAGCAGGTGCAATGGGTGTCAGTATCGCTGATATTAACAGCACTATGAGCATGGCTTGGGGTGGTTCGTATATCAATGACTTCGTTGACCGTGGTCGCGTGAAGAAAGTTTATGTCCAAGGTGAAGCGGATACTCGCATGATGCCTGAAGACTTGAACAAGTGGTATGTGCGTAATAACAAAGGCGAAATGGTTCCTTTCTCTGGCTTTGCCAAAGGTGAATGGACCTATGGTTCACCACGTCTAGAGCGTTATAACGGCGTATCATCTGTCAACATTCAAGGTACTCCTGCACCGGGTGTCAGCTCTGGTGATGCAATGTTGGCGATGGAAGAAATCATTGGTAAGTTGCCATCAATGGGCTTAACAGGTTTCGACTATGAATGGACAGGTTTATCTTTAGAAGAACGTGATTCTGGTAGCCAAACGGCTCCTCTCTTGGTTCTTTCATTATTAATCGTATTCCTGTGTCTTGCTGCACTCTATGAAAGCTGGTCAGTACCTGTTTCGGTATTACTGGTTGTACCTTTAGGTATCGTCGGTGCATTTACATTGACATGGTTAGGTATGATTATTAAAGGTGATCCAAACTTATCCTTTAACATTTACTTCCAGGTTGCGATTGTTGCCGTAATTGGTCTATCTGCGAAGAATGCGATCTTGATCGTCGAATTTGCGAAAGAATTACAGGAACAAGGCGAAGAACTATTTGAAGCAACATTACATGCTGCAAAAATGCGTTTACGCCCAATTATCATGACTACACTTGCATTTGGTTTTGGTGTATTACCATTAGCCTTGGCAAGCGGTGCGGGTGCTGGTAGCCAACACTCGGTCGGTTATGGTGTACTTGGTGGTGTAATTTCTTCAACTCTTTTAGGTATCTTCTTTATCCCTGTATTCTTCGTGTGGATTCGTAGTATCTTTAAGTACAAACCTAAAACTTTAAATACTCAGGAGCATTGATCGTGATGCAAACTGTATGGTCTATTTCCAGTCGTGGCATTGCAATCTCTGCACTCGCGCTATCTTTGGCTGCCTGCCAAAGTATGCGCGGGCCAGAGCCTGTTGTGAGTTCAGATGTTCCTGAAAGCTTCGCGTCTTATGGCAATGCTTCTGGAAAATCAATTGCGGAACAAGGTTACAAAGACTTCTTTGCTGACCAACGTTTATTGCAAGTGCTTGATCTAGCACTTGCCAATAACCGTGATTTACGTACTGCTACGTTGAACATTCAAAAAGCGCAACAGCAATACCAAATTTCGGAAAACAACCAATTGCCAACAATTGGGGCAAGTGGTAGTGCTGTTCGTCAAGTCACCCCTACCCGTGACCCAAATAATCCTTATTCAACCTATCAAGTTGGTTTGGGCCTAACTGCATATGAGTTAGATTTTTGGGGCCGTGTACGTAGCTTGAAAGATGCAGCTTTAGATAGCTACCTCGCAACACAAAGCTCACGTGATGCAACGCAGATCAGTTTAATCAGCCAAGTGACTCAAGCATGGTTAAACTACTCATACGCGAATGCACAATTGAAACTTGCGGATCAAACGCTAAAAGCTCAACAAGACTCGTTTAACTTGAACAAGAAACGTTTCGATGTAGGTATTGATAGCGAAATCCCTGTGCGCCAAGCACAAATTTCAGTTGAAACGGCACGTAATGATGTCGCGAACTACAAGACTCAAGTTGCTCAAGCTCAAAACTTGTTGAACTTACTTGTTGGTCAGCCAGTTCCTCAGAACTTGCTCCCTCAACAACAAGTGGCGAGTATCACGCAACAAAACGTGTTTAGCGCTGGCTTACCAAGTGACTTGCTCAATAACCGTCCAGATGTGAAAGCATCTGAATACCAGTTAAGTGCTGCGGGTGCGAATATTGGTGCTGCTAAAGCCCAACTCTTCCCAACTATTAGCCTGACTGGTTCTGCAGGTTATGCATCAACAGATTTGAGTGATTTATTCAAATCAGGGAATGCGTTATGGTCAATTGGTCCAAGCTTGAATATCCCAATTTTTGACTGGGGTACACGTAAGGCCAATGTCAAAATCTCTGAAACTGATCAGAAAATTGCACTTGCTAACTACGAGAAGTCAGTACAGTCAGCTTTCCGTGAAGTAAATGATGCTTTGGCAACACGTGCCAATATTGGCGACCGTTTAACTGCTCAACGTCGTTTGGTTGATGCAACTAATACAACATACAAGCTTTCAAATGCCCGCTTCCGTGCTGGTATTGATAGCTATTTAACCGTATTGGATGCACAGCGTTCTGCTTATTCAGCAGAACAAGGTTTATTGTTATTACAACAAGCAAACCTCAACAACCAAGTTGAACTTTACAAAACACTTGGCGGTGGTCTCAAAGCCTCAACTAGTGAAACTGTAGCTCATCAACCATCGAGCTCTGAACAACATTACGCAAAAAAATAATTTCATCTTTTGCGAATAAAAAAAGCTCACTTCGGTGAGCTTTTTTATTGCAACCATGACCAATATTTCTTATCTTCAAACTCAATATATTGATGATTTAGAAAATACGATGTTACTAAGCAGTTTAGAGTCTGTACCTGGTCACGAAATCTTACGTCAACTAGATGTGGTTTATGGCAGCACCGTTCGTAGTAAACATGTTGGTCGTGATTTAATGGCAGGTTTAAAGAATATTGTGGGTGGTGAATTGACGGGATATACCGAATTACTAGAGGAATCACGCCAAGAAGCCACACAACGTATGATTGATAAGGCCAAAGCTTTAGGTGCCAATGCGATTGTCGGCATTCGTTTCTCAACTTCAAATATTGCCCAAGGTGCATCTGAGTTATTTGTCTATGGTACAGCGGTAGTGGTGCAACCGATTGCACCGAAACTTCCTGATCCATTCGGCGCATAGGCATAATTATGGATGGATTAATTTTTCAGATTGTCCTGTTTCTGATCCTATTTTCAGTCGGTTGGGGTTTTGGTCGTCATATCGAGCAAAAACACTTACGTGAGCTGGATCAGAAAGAAAAGCAATTTTCCCATATCCGTATTGATACCAATCGCTTTGTAGAAACCTCAGCCTATGGGCAAATGGTCAGTAGCAATGTGGTGATCTCCCACGATTATTTTAAGTATGTACTGGCAACCATTCGAAACTTCTTTGGTGGGCGCTTGGTCAGCTATGAAAGTGTGGTGGAACGGGCGCGGCGTGAAGCCGTGATTCGCCTGAAGCAAGAAGCGCATGCCATGGGTGCCAATCATATTATGGGAGTTCGACTCAGTACCACCGAATTAGGGATGCAAGGTGGTATGGTTGAAGTGTTTGCCTATGGTACGGCAATCATAGAATAGAGTTCTTGCATAAATCATTTTTTTGAGCTGTATTGAATACGCAATGAAAGTTCCCTCTCCTTTTTAAAGGAGAGGGCTAGAGGATTTATATGAAGAATCCCCCTCATCCTCTTACGGACTTTTAGCCCTCATCCCCAAGGGCGAAGGGACTTTCTACACCATTTTTACCAATGATTGATCATTTTCAACTTTTGAAAGAGCTCTAATAAACCCCTCTATTTTGGACGTTTGTCTCAGTAGCCTATTAGGGAATTACTGTAGTACCCATAAAATAAAAAATGCCTCAAATCATGAGGCATTTTTTATCGCTTAGATTTTTAAATTAATGAAATAAAACAATCGCCTTTTGCAAAGTAAACCAAATCCCTGCCAACAAAGGGAGACCCACCACCAACCAAGCAAGTACCACAGTAATGGTCTTGGATGGCGCATGTGCTACATTATTTTCTATGCTTAGATCTAGTGATACTTTCTCATGCGCTAAAGCCTTTTCTGCGGCTAATTCCGCATCAGTCATATATTGATCTTCATCAACAGGTTTAATCATGAGATTGAGCACAAACCCAACTGCCAACATCCCTGCCAAAATATACATAGCAACATCATAAGATTGAGCCTGAGTCACGCCATGTGCCAGTTGATAATCACGTATATTGGTAATCAATAAGGTCCCCAATATCCCTGCGACAGACCATGCGGTAAGCAAACGCCCATGAATGGCCCCAACCATTTGTGTACCAAAAATATCAGCCAAATAAGCAGGTACAGTGGCAAAACCGCCACCATACATCGACAGGATGACACAGAAGGCTAAAACGAATAATGGTAAATTTTCTGCATACGCCAAGTGTGGAATCGAGACATACAACAAAAAGCCCAATGCGAGAAAAATAAAGTAGGTATTTTTACGACCAATAAAGTCCGATGTCGATGCCCAAAAGAAACGCCCAGCAATATTAAACAAGGACAGTAAACCGGTGAAACCTGCAGCAAAGGTTGCTATCTGCATTTTTTGCTCTGCGTTTAATTCATTAATCCCCACATCTAAACCGAGTAGGCGTCCGCCAAATACCTCCTGTAACAACGGCGAAGCCATTGCCAAAATCCCAATACCAGCAGATACGTTTAAACAGAGTACGCCCCAAATCAACCAGAACTGCTTGGTTTTCCATGCCTTATTTAAATGCACATGACGATTGGTCACAAGACCCGTCGCCTGTGTTACTGCTGGTTGCCAGCCACTCGGCTTCCAATTTGAGGGCGGAATGCGATAACCAAAGGCACCGCCAATCATAAAAATAAAATAAACGGCAGCCAGTACCAAAAACGTTTGCCAGACACCCACAGAGGTATCCGTTGCAAAGAACTTCATTAACTTATCTGCCAATGGTGCACCAATCATGGCGCCTCCACCAAAGCCCATAATGGCAAGACCTGTTGCTAAACCACGACGGTCTGGAAACCACTTAATCAGGGTAGATACAGGTGAAATATAGCCAAGCCCAAGCCCGATGCCCCCTATTCCACCTCCCAACCACAATAGCCACAACTGATGCGTATAAACACCCAGCGCAGATAAGATCAAACCACTTGCCCAACAAAATGCCGCAACCACGCCTGCCTTTCGCGGTCCTGCATGTTCAAGCCAACCACCAAACAAAAATGCGGATGAACCTAAAAAGACAAAAAACAGCGTGTACATAATGCTTAATGTAGACACACTCCAGTCGCAGGTTGTAGTGAACAACTGCTCAAGCAGACCTATATTTTTACATTCGATTGGCGCATCAATTCCCAATGCTTTGGATAATGGCAACCAAAACACAGAAAAGCCATAGGCCATACCGATACTGAGATGAATTGCTAACGCGGCAGGAGGCAAGAGCCAACGGTTATAACCAGAGTGGGCAATCGTGCGCTCCTTGGCCAGAAGTGAAAGTCGTCTTTCCATGTACAATCTCCGTGCCTTCACTGCTAAAGAGAGGTTAGTATTATTCATTTGGATCTAGGCAGCGATTCGCGCTGATGCCAGAGCTTGGTATTATGCTTATTTTTCAGTGAAGACCGAATGATTGTGCAAAAAATATCTTGTTTTTATCAAGTAGTTTTTTTTAATAAAAAGTAAATAACAGGTTTAATGATTTTTAAAAATATCCTGTGTCATGCACAGGATATTTGCCTTACTCTGCAAAAATCGCTTGCCAATAGTGATAGATTTTCTCTTCCCCATCTTCTAACTTAAACTCGTATGACATCTGACGGATTTCAGCAATTTCAAATTCAACAGGATGCTTGAATAAACCGCCTGCATAAGCAAAAGTATGGTACTCGCCGTTTTCACCACAGACATCGACTTCGCTTGGCATCCGTTCAATCAAATCCGCATCGATATCTTGACCAATAAACGACTCATCTAACTTACTGGCATCAGTTACGATAATTTTGGTTTTAATGCCTGAATCTAAGAAATCCTGCATCACTTCAAGCGAGTTCAGATTCCATATCGGCTCAACCACTTCAATGCCTAAAGGATGTAACCGGTCTTCACGATATTTGCGCACATCGCTCAAGTAAATATCGCCAAAGATAAAGTGCTCAACGCCCTGTGCCTTAAAATGATTGGCTGCATCGAGCATCCGTTGCTCATAGATAGGCAAATTCTTCGGTAAAAATACAGGATAGAGTGGAATACCAATACTTTCAGCCTGCTTTTCAAGCAATGCATGCGGAATGGCATGCATGGATGACAATGCTGTTTCTTCATTGACCGTGGTTAATAAAGCAACCACCTCAAATTCATTTTGCTGTAAGACTTTATACAGTGCCAATGAAGAGTCTTTACCACCGCTCCAATTAAAAACAGCTTTCTTACGATTATTCACACTCATTTCACTTTCATTTTGCGAATCATCTTATACAACAAGTTTGGTGACAATCGAGAAACCAACACACCCAATTGTTCTTTTTTCCCACCGACCACAATATATTGCTCACCTGCCATCAAGGATTCCACCATACGCTCAGCAAATACATCGGCATCTAAACCATTTTCAATCGCTTCATCCTGATGGCCTTGAGGCTTGCCTTCACCATTTAAGGCATTAAAAGAGACATTGGTTTTGACAAAGCCCGGGAAGACCACCGAAACTTCAACACCTTCAGGTGCAACTTCAGCACGCAAACTGTTGGCCCACATATGAATGGCTGCTTTGGCTGCTGAATAGGTCGCGCGATATTGCGTACCGAGTAAACCTGCGACACTGGATACAAACACCACACGGCCTGATTTTTGTTTCAGGAAAGTTGGCAATACAGTCTTGGTAAAGAACACTTGCGAGAAATAATCAACCTCCATGATGGCACGTTCAGTTTGCATGGTGGTGTCTTGAATTAAAGCACGTTGACTTAAACCTGCATTATTGATCAGCCAATCAATACGCCCTTTACTTGCCAAAACTTGTTCATGAGCATGACGAACTTGGGCTTCATCGGTAATATCTGCGGCAATCGAAAGATGCTGTTCGGGTTTGAGTAATCCAACTCGCACTGCTTCCAGTTCATCATAACGACGCGAGGTCAGCATCACTTGTGCACCTTGCAATGCACATTCACGAGCTAAAGCTTTACCTAAGCCAGATGAAGCACCCGTAATCCAGACCACTTTATTTTCAAGAGTTTTGAGTTTTGCCATTTCCATGCCCTACCTATGCTTGATGACGCATAAATTTCAGGAAGTAATCTACATATGTTGCCGCTACTTGCTGATCAATTTGCGTGCCTAATTTTTCCAAACGTTTATAACCCAAATGTGTGGTCATATTAATCACCCCATTAAGAGTTTTATCGACCACAAAATTGAACTTGAGACATTTCTTTGGTTCACGAATCAAATGGGTGACACCAGCATCAATGACTTCGGTAAGAAGTTTGAGTGCATTTGAAATTTCTCGATGATCTCCTCCTGCCAACTTTTGGCTAGAAGCGATGACCTTTTGAGCCAAATGCTGCTCAACAGGATAAGTCATATATACCTGTTCATCTTCAAGTTGTAGGGTTTTAGAGAGATATTCCACCAAAGGGACTAAACGGTCATTGCCAAAAAATGAAATCGACCATGGCATATATTTGCGAATTGCTTCCAAAATTTGCTGAATCACTTTTTCAGATTCACCCGTTTGTGAATACTGCTGATTTTCTTGTAACAGCACCATAAATACTTGTTCAATTACTTCACAAGCCATTTCAGACAATACACTGCCCAAAGCATTGGCCTGACTTTCTTTACTTCCTTGCAATAATTGCGTCCGAATATGTGCAAAACGTGCATAAGTATCCGCATGAATATTTAAAAAAACGGCGGTGTTCATTCTCATAACCCTAATTGTAAGATTCCATAAAAAAAGAGCTTGTTCAACAAGCCCTTTAATCAGATCAATTTTTCTATCATTTTTGGCGTTGTACACGCCGAATTTAGCACACTCTATTCTGTATCGACATGCATAAATGCTAAAAAATGGTTGACGCAATCGGTTGCGGCATTGGCATCAACCTGATTGCCCATTTTCTCTAAACGCTTATAACTTAAATGTGCAGTCATATTGATCACCCCATTTAAAGTTTTATCGACTACGGTATTAAAGTTGAGACATTTTTTCGGTTCACGAATCAAGTTGGTCACGCCCAAATCCACAATCTGAATTAAGGTTTGAAATACATCAACCATGTCACTGATTTCATTATTCTTGAGTTGTGTGATCAATGTATGTGCCTGCTGCACCAACTGACGATCAATCGGATAAGACACATAAACCTGCTCATCGTGGTACTTGATCATATTGGAAAAATAATTGGCAAATGGACACAGACGTTCATTACCAAACAGTGCAATTGACCACGGCATATATTTACGTACCGCGCCAATGATCTGTTGAATGACTTTTTCCGACTCAACAGTGTACTTATGCGTCAATTGAGTTGGCTGACGATTCTGAATCAAGAGTACGGAAAACACTTGCTCGACAATATCACAGGCAATTTCGGATAACACTTCACCCAAGATTCGTGATTGACTCTCATGCGTACCTGCATTGAGCTGCTGGCGGATGGTTTCAAATTGTCCATGTGTGACGTCATTAATTTTCAACAGAATTGAATAACTCATGAGAAGCATCCCTTTTTTAGTTTTTCGCATTTTTATATTGTTGTTTTGAGCATCAATATTTTTAAGTTATGTGATGCATTACACAAATCTAATCCTATTTATTTAAAAATCCAACGCCTTTCATCGGCTTTTTTAGAAAAAAATGAAGTCTATAAAGTATTTATCTTGATTGAGCTGGCGATCATCAGTCATAAAAGCCAAATTATGAAGCTGTACTAAACACCTCCTCTATAAAAGCTCAAAAAACTGCAATTCAGACATTATTTAAGCAGCTTTTCGCATTAACACTTGGCATGGCTGAAATGCCTACAGAAGCGAGGATTTTTTGCTACAATAGATCTAATTTTTTATTCAATTTTAATCTTCTGTACTATGACTGACGCTCAATCTGCTCAAAATATTGCAACCACTTACGATCCAACCGAGATCGAAAAGAAATGGTATCAAATCTGGGAACAACAAGGTTATTTCAAACCATCAGGTCAAGGTGAATCATTCTGTATCATGATTCCACCACCGAACGTCACGGGTAGCTTGCACATGGGACATGGCTTTAACAATGCCATCATGGATGCACTGACCCGTTACAACCGTATGATGGGCAAAAATACCTTATGGCAGCCAGGAACTGACCATGCGGGGATTGCAACGCAGATGGTGGTCGAGCGTCAACTGGGTGCACAAGGTGTCAGCCGTCATGACTTGGGTCGTGAAAAATTCATCGAAAAAATCTGGGAATGGAAAGAGCAATCAGGCGATACCATCACCCGTCAGATTCGTCGTTTAGGCTCTTCAGTCGACTGGTCGCGCGAACGCTTCACTATGGATGAAGGCTTGTCTAATGCAGTAAAAGAAGTTTTCGTAAAACTGCATGAAGATGGCTTGATCTACCGTGGTAAACGCTTAGTCAACTGGGATCCGAAACTACAAACAGCGCTATCAGACTTAGAAGTTGAATCGGATAAAGAAGAAGCAGGTTCATTGTGGCACTTCAAATACTTCTTTGAAGATAAAAACCTTCGTACCCATGATGGTAAAGACCACATCGTTGTCGCTACCACTCGTCCTGAAACCTTGTTAGGTGATACCGCAGTTGCTGTGGCACTTGATGATGAACGCTATACCCACCTTGTTGGTCAGAAAATTATCCTGCCAATTACAGGTCGTGCTGTTCCAATCGTTAAAGATGAATATGTAGATAAAGAATTCGGTACAGGCTGTGTAAAAATCACCCCTGCACACGACTTTAACGACTATGAAGTTGGTAAGCGTTGTGAATTACCAATCATCAATATCTTCAATAAAAATGCAGAAGTATTGGCTGAGTTTGAATACATCGCCAAAGCGGGCGAGCAAATTTCTAAAACCATCCCTGCACCTGCGGACTATATTGGTTTAGAGCGTTTTGAAGCACGTAAAAAACTGGTTGAACAAGCAGAAGCTGAAGGCTGGTTAGATCAAATCCAATCTTATACGCTTAAACCACCACGCGGTGACCGTTCAGGTGTAATCGTTGAGCCATTATTGACAGATCAATGGTATGTAAAAATTGCTCCATTGGCGCAACCTGCAATTGAAGCGGTTCAAGACGGTCGTATCAAGTTTGTTCCTGAACAGTACAGCAACATGTACATGGCGTGGATGAACAACATCCAAGACTGGTGTATCTCTCGTCAGCTTTGGTGGGGTCACCGTATCCCAGCTTGGTACGACGCTGAAGGCAACATCTATGTGGGTCGTGACGAAGCGGAAGTTCGTGCCAAAAACAACATCCCTGCTGATGTTGTATTAAACCAAGATGAAGACGTACTGGATACATGGTTCTCTTCTGCGCTGTGGACCTTCTCAACCTTAGGTTGGACTGGCGATGCCAAGAAAGATGCGGAAAACTATTTCCTCAATACTTTCCACCCGACTGATGTATTGGTGACTGGTTTTGACATCATCTTCTTCTGGGTTGCTCGTATGATTATGTTTACGATGCACTTCATGAAGAATGAAGATGGTACGCCACAAGTACCGTTTAAAACGGTCTATGTTCACGGTCTGGTTCGTGATGGCGAAGGTCAAAAAATGTCGAAGTCGAAGGGTAACGTACTTGACCCACTTGACTTGATTGACGGTGTTGACCTTGAAACCTTGGTACAAAAACGTACGACGGGTCTGATGAACCCAAAACAAGCAGCGAAGATTGAAAAATCAACCCGTAAAGAATTCCCAGAAGGCATTCAAGCTTACGGTACTGACGCAGTTCGCTTCACGTTCTGTGCATTGGCGAATACGGGTCGTGACATTAAGTTCGATATGAAACGTGTTGAAGGCTACCGTAACTTTGCCAACAAAATCTGGAACGCGACTCGTTTCGTATTGATGAATGTTGAAGGTCAAACGGTTGCTCAAGAAGCGCGTCCTGAGCTGTGGGAACTTCCAGAAAAATGGATCATGAGCCGTCTGCAAAAAGCAGAAGCTGCGGTACATCAAGCATTCGCGACCTATCGTTTAGACCTTGCTGCACAAGCGATCTATGACTTTATCTGGAATGAATACTGTGACTGGTATGTTGAGTTAACCAAGCCAGTTCTGAATGATGCCAATGTTTCTGAAGAGCGTAAGGCAGAAGTTCGTCGTGTATTACTTGCCGTGATGGAAGCGTCTTTACGTTTGGCACATCCGTTGATGCCGTATTTGACTGAAGAAATCTGGCAAACGCTTGCACCGATGTTAGGCAAAGGCGGTGCTACGATTATGACTGCACAATATCCTGTGCCTGATCAAGCGAAAGTGAATGATCAAGCTGAAGCAGACATGCAGTGGTTACAAGGTTTGATTGGTGCGGTACGTAACATCCGTGGTGAAATGGGCTTAGGTAATGCGCGTTTATTGCCTGTATTACTCAAGAACATTTCTGATGCTGAACGTGAGCAAATCATCCGTATCGAAGCTTTATTCAAAGCATTGGCTAAAGTTGAAAGCATTGAGTTCTTAAGCAATGAGCAAGAGCCACCGTTGTCTTGTTCTAGCGTTGTTAGCCATGCATCGGTATTTGTACCAATGAAGGGCTTGATTGATCCTAAAGCTGAATTGGGTCGTTTGCAGAAGGACTTGGATAAAGTTCAAAAGCAACATGATCAAATTGCCAATAAACTTTCGAATGAAGGTTTTGTTGCTAAAGCACCAGCAGCGGTTGTTGAAGGTGAAAAAGTGAAATTGGCTGAGTTTGCTGATCAGTTAGCGAAGATTAAGCAAAGTATGGAGCAGATTGCTGCTCTGTAAAGTATTGTAATCTTAAAATTAATATGTAATATAAAGGGCTGATTATTCAGCCCTTTTTATTAAAAATAAATCTAAGTTTTTAGGTTCTTAAATTCCTTTCAAGTTGCGACATGTTGCCCTATAACTGATATACGATATTCCCTCTCCTTTTAGGAGAGGGTTAGGGAGAGGTCTTATTGGAAAGCGAACAACATTTATTCCATAAATCATCCAAAACTTTCTCAGTATTTTTTAAAATCTCATGATTCCAATATCTTACAACTCTAAAATCCAAAGCCTCTAAAAACTTAGTTCGTTCGGCATCATATTCAATCGCATCTTTAGTTCCATGCTGGCTGCCATCTAGTTCTATCACCAAACCCAATTCATGACAGTAAAAATCGACAATATAGGGGGCAATCACATGCTGTCTGCGAAATTTAAGATTCATAAATCGTTTAGCACGAAGTATTTGCCACATCAGGTGTTCTGCATCTGTCGCATTACTACGCATAGTTTTGGCGAATTCTAATAATTGTGGGTCTATTTTCATTTATTATTTTTACCTCTCCCTAACCCTCTCCTAAAAAGAGAGGGAACTTTCCTCATAAATTTTATGTAGGTATATAATAACTTGCAACTCCCTCTCCCTATGCGAGAGGGTAACTTATAATATCCCATGCCCCAATAACACCTCCACCCCACTCACCTTTTTCATATGCTTTAAACGTTCTTTTTCCCACTTCAATTGCTGCTTTAACTCAGCACAATCCGCATCTATGGCTTTATACACATCCCCAATATGCAGATGCTCAGCTTTGACTTTTTTCGCCAGCTGAAAAGAATCCAAAATCTCTTCAATTTGACTTTCAAGCTGCTGACTCTGAGCATCCAACGCCAGTTTATAAAACTTTACTTGCTCTGCCGATAACTCTTTAACTCCAACACCTTTGTTTTGCTCAAGCTGTAATTGAAGCTTGAGCAAATAAAACAAATCCTGCTGTTCATAGGCCTGACTCGCTTGCTGGAACAATTCAGTTTTTTCTTCTTTTTTAGTCTCATCTTGCTCACGGTCGGGGTGAATCATGGCAGCAATTTTTAAATATACGGTTTTCAATGACTGCGCTGCCATCTGCTCAGCTTGTTCACGTTTCTGCTGTTGTCGAAGTTGTTTGGCCTGTTCACGCGCCTGTTGTTGCTCGGCAGCATATTGCTCAAAGTCATCTTGTTCTAATGCTGCATCCTGCTCAGAATTTTCATCAGGTTCAAATTTGACTGACTGTATTTTTTTATTCTTTTTAGCCAATTGCTGGGCATGTTGCTGATAAAACATATCGATCTGCTTGACCAGCTTTAACTGTTCATCCTTCAACATTTTAGAACGCTTTAATATTTGGGCAAGCTGAGCAATTTTTTCATCCAGTTGCTGCATATCCGCTTTGGAAAACTCATGCTGCTGTAACAGCGTCCAAAGCTGATCTAACTGCTGAAACAATATTTCATGCAATTCACTATACACAGGCATCAGCTTTTGCCGTGTGTGTTGTTGAATCTCGGCTTGGGCATTCTGCCATGTGGCAAGGCTGATTTTTTGCTGTTCTATTTGATCAATCAGGCGATTCAGCTTTTTCTGCTGTGAGGAAGGTTCAGCCCTTTGCTTTAAACTGACTTTGAGATCAAAGGACATATGCTTCCGCCTAAAAATTAAAAAGTGTAGCAATAATCAGCCGACAAAGGCAGCAAACACCCTAAATATCGTGTTTGGAAAAACGAGTCGCTTAACTAAGCTTTACTCATCACCAAATAAGGCATTGGCTGAAACGACTTTGGTAATTTTAACCTTATCCTGTTTCAGCAAGGGATAGATTTTTTGTCTAAGTGCATCACTGGTCATACTGCCATTCAAATTCAGTAACACAGGCTCTTCGCTCAGTGATCCTTTGCCCAAGTACTCTTGATTCAAATCATTGGTGGTTGCTTGATTCACCACCACAAAATAGCCTGAAATGCCTTTGACCTGACCACAAGCCAAACTTTGTGGTGACCAATCCCCTTGGCGAATCACTTTTTGTAACGTATAGCCTTTGCTTTTTAATTGCTGCGTTTGTGCTGCGGTTGCAATTGGAAAATCAATGCGCTTTTGCTGTCCTTTCCAATTCACCAGCAAATAACTCGATTGACAAGATTCACGCATGACACCTCCACTTCCTCTCAATGCACCCTCATCTGGATCAAAACAGGATGAAATCACTTGAAAAGTTGCTTCACCACAATGCAACGGCTCAGATTGATAGGTCTTGAATGGCGTTGCTTGAGCGTGGCTCAACTGAGTTAAACATAAGGATATAAGACAAAAGTTGGCAAATTTATTGTTCATATAAGGTCGTATTAGAATTAAAGGCTGGTTCATTCTAACTCAAAAAATAGCGACTAAAGAAAGTCCTCATCCTCTTCGATTTGAATTAAACATTAAAAATGACAAACCCAACTTTTAAGCTAAAATCTGTTATATACATCATCATTTAAATACTCGAATTGTATGAAGAATAAAGTCCTATTACTCACCTCATTTATTTTGCTCACTGGATGTAATGAAAAACCTAAGCCTTCATCGGAAGGCGATCAACCCACACCAAAAGCAGCTCAGCAGACTCAAGCCGTATCAGAACCTGTGCTTATTCCTGCTACACCCGAATCCGATTATCTCGCCAATAATTCAACCCCACTACCAAAAGGCTATTCAGTCGATACAACCCATCTCAAAAAGCCTTTGTTTATTGATTTTGATGGCGATGGAGATCTGGATACCTTTCGAGTACTGAAAAACCCAAATAAAAAAGGAATGAAATATCTCTTTGAATTCCGTATCTCAAATAGCGACAAAGTTTATTACTACGAAAATACAGATAAAGATTATGACCTCGATATTTTCGGAACTTTTGAAGTTGCACCTAAAACAGATATTTACGTGGATGAAGACTATCGCTTTGATGAAGATGGAAATATCTTAGCTGATGAGCAAATTGACCCAAAACATTATCTAAAGTTCAAGGGTGATGGTATTTCTGTCAATGTTTTAGAAGAAACCTGTGCAACATCTGTATTTTTCTTAACAGATGAAAAAATTAAACGAATTGCGCTGTGCTAACTCATCACGTTCATTTCATAACAAAAGCCGCCCAATTGAGCGGCTTTTTCAATCACGTAAACGGATTACTGTGCGGTATAACCACCATCCATCACCACCGCCTGTCCTGTAATACCTGCGCCTTTGTTGCTGGCTAAGAAAATCGCATAGTCTGCAATTTCTTCAACGCTAAGTAGACGCTTCTGCGGTACCATCGCCAAAATCACATCTTCCAAAGCACTTTCCAGACTGACATTACGGGTTTTGGCTAAATCTGCAATTTGTCCACGCACCAATGGCGTATCCACATAACCCGGACATAATGCATTCACGGTAATGCCGTCACGGGCACATTCTAAAGCCGCCACTTTGGTTAAACCAATCACTCCATGCTTGGCACTGTTATACCCGGCCTTACCTGCAAAGCCAATCAAACCATTGATCGAAGACATATTGATAATACGACCATATTGCTGCGCTTTCATAATCGGAAAAGCATGTTTAATTCCGATAAATGAACCTGTCAACATTACCTGTACCAGTTTCTGATAAATCTCCGTTGAGAAGTCTTCAATTGCGGCGACATGCTGAAAGCCTGCATTATTGATCAGAATATCCAAACGCCCAAAAGTTTGTGTGGTCAAATCAATCGCGGCTTTATAAGCCTGTTCATCAGTCACATCACAAGGCGCAGACAAAGCCTCAAAACCCTGCTGTTTTAACTGCTCTACCGCTTGCTGGCATTTCTCTGCATTGACATCAGAAATCACCACTTTCGCGCCTTCCTGCGCAAATTTCTTCGCAATTTCCAAACCAATCCCACTAGCGGAACCCGTAATAAAGGCTACTTTGGCTTCGAGTTGTTGAGTCACTGTGTTACTCCTATTCTTGATGATCTTGATTGCTCACCCGTTAGTACTAGCAAGCTCAAATTAAAATTCAACTTAGACAATACCGAACCATGTAAATGCAGCAATCACCACAAATACTGCCAAGGTTTTAATAATGGTGACTGCAAAAATATCTTTATAGGATTGCTTATGAGTTAAGCCTGTAACCGCAAGCAAGGTAATCACCGCACCATTATGTGGGAGCGTGTCCATACCACCCGATGCCATCGCCACCACACGATGCATCACTTCTGGTGGAATGCCTGCCGCCAAAATTGCCGCGTTATAAGTTTCTGCCATCGCACTCAAGGCAATACTCATCCCACCCGATGCCGAACCTGTAATCCCTGCCAACACTGTCGTGGTCACTGCACCATTGACTAAAGGATTGGTAAAAGTGGTGCCCAGCGCATGACTAATCAAAGCAAAGCCCGGCAATGCCGCAATAATCGCACCAAAACCATATTCAGAAGCGGTATTCATCACCGCCAATAATGAACCACTGATACTGGCATTGACGCCTTCTTTAAAGTTGGTCACCACGCGCTGATAATCAAATAAAATTGCCGCAATAATCCCGACAATCAAGGCCAAACCGACTGCCCAAATTGCCCCAGTTTTCGCCACATCAACAGTGTAGTTGGCGAGACCAATCGCATTAAAATCAAAACCATTCGGATACCATTCTTTGATTGCTGTAGATAGATAACGGTTCATCACTGCAACCAGAATCAACGGCACAAAGGCCATGCCTTGACGTAGTACTGAACCATTGTTTTGGGTTGATGACTCAATATTGATTGCTGTTTGCGAGACGACATCTTCAGCAGCAAAACCTGCATAGCCTTCACCTGTACGAACAGCAGCTTTACGGCGTGACTCCAAATACAATAAGCCCATGCTCAAGACGAAGACCGCCCCAATGACACCCAAAAACGGCGCTGCATAAATATTGGTGCCAAAGAATGTGGTTGGAATCACGTTCTGAATTTGCGGTGTACCCGGTAAGGCATCCATGGTGAATGTAAACGCACCAAGGGCAATGGTGCCGGGAATCAAACGTTTTGGAATATTGGCTTGTTGGAACAACTGATTAGCAAATGGATAAATCGCAAATACCGCCACAAACAGACTGACACCGCTATAAGTCAAAATGGCACCAAGTAAAACAACCGTTAAAATGGCTTTCTTTGCGCCAATTAAATTGACAATGGTACGGGCAATCGACTCGGCAATACCCGACATTTCTACCACTTTGCCAAAGATTGCGCCTAGCAAGAACACCAAGAAATAGTCTTTAATGAAATTGACCATTTTCGGCATGAAAACGCCCGAATAAAACGGCAACACATTGGTGGGGTTAATCAGAAAAACCGCCAGCAATGCGCACAACGGCGCCATGAGAATCACTGAAAAACCGCGATAGGCCGTGTACATCAGCAAGCCTAAAGACAGCAGAATGACAAATAAGTCCCACATATTCTTTTACTCCATTCCAAAGAATATATGTCAGGGTCAACCAAATTATTTTTTTTATACTGTGTGGTGGTTATCCTAACCATAAATAAAATCAAGATACTGCCGATTGCAGTACAGAATATAAAACAATGGCGCATGTTAAAACGTATTTTAAAATAGCATTAAAATCACAAAAAACAAGATGATTAAAACAAAATAAATAATTTTAATTAATACTAAAAATCAACACCTTAAATAAATTAATATTAAATATTTTAATTGATTAATAAAACAAATTAACTATTCAAAAATACTCATCAATCCCATCGAGTTATATTTAGCTTATTCTTTTTAAAATCCATTTTTCGATATTGAGATAAAATAAATCAATAATCGCATGTTGGATTTTTAAAAATAAATGGCTTGCCACTCGCCACCGAATTAACAAAAATGCCAGTCACAATGTGCTGTTTTTTTTATAAATTACAGCATATAAATCAAAAACTTTCCGCATAGGTCGTCCACCATGACTTTAAAGCAACTCAAAGCATTTCTGGCTTTGACTCGTACCCTGAATTATGCAAATGCCTCTGCTGAATTGCATCTCAGTCAATCTGCTTTAAGTCTCAGTATCAAATCATTGGAAGAAGAACTGGGCGGCAAGCTGTTTAAACGCAATACCCGTCGGGTTGAACTAACCCAAGAAGGAAAATCATTGATCCCCTATGCCAAGAAGCTACTGGCCAATTGGGAAGATATGGAAAAAGACGTAAAACAGCGTTTTAAACTCAATCGCGGCACACTCAATATTGCCTCGATGCCCTTTGTCACGCATGCAATTTTACCGCAAGTGATTCATAGCTTTTTAGCCAAACATCCCAATATCAGCTTTTCCATTCATGATATTCCCAATGAGAAAGTACTGGAAAATGTTCAGGATGGCATTTTTGAAATTGGGATTTGTTTTGAGCCGCCACGCAATGATCAACTGGAATTTAAGCCTTTATTTGAGGAAGATTTTCTTGCGCTCTTACCAAAGACTCATCCTTTGGCAAGTACGGATTCGATCAGTTGGAAACAGCTGTGTGCCAATCCCTTTGTCACCTTACAACATCCCTCGATCGTTCGACATCTGATTGAAGAAAACTGTCTTAAAAACCATCTGACTTTAGATTTAAAAGTCGAATGTCATCAGATCAGTTCCCTCTCCAGCTTTGTGGCATTGGATATGGGGGTCAGTGCCATCCCCCGTCATTTTCAGAATTTTATCGACAAGGAACATAATGTCTTAATCGAAATTGAGGACGGCAAACTGCCCCAAGCGATTGGCATTGTCTATAAAAAAGACTTTGAGCTTTCCAATATTTCAGCCGAGTTTATCGAGATATTGCTACAACATGATTTTGGCTAAACCATTTCGGTCTCTACACCAACATAGACTCGCTCCGTCACAGTTCCTTTTGAACGGAATAGATGAAATTTATTATATTAATGAGTTTCCCTCATTAATCCTTTAAAAATTTAAACTTCTGTAAATAATCCCTGAGTGCTAAAACTATTAGAAACCAAGGAATTTACAGGTGAAAAAAATGAATAAAGTCTATTCAACCGCAGCACTGGCACTGCAAGATGTGGTGCAAGATCAACAAACATTTGCGGTTGGCGGTTTTGGCCTATGTGGTATTCCTGAGGCATTAATCCAAGCACTGAAAGAAACTGGTGTAACAGGCCTCACTTGTATTTCCAATAATGCAGGCATTGATGATTTTGGCTTGGGTGTCTTGCTCAAGACCCGACAAATTAAAAAAATGATTTCTTCTTATGTGGGCGAAAATAAAGAATTTGAACGCCAGTATCTGAATGGCGAACTTGAAGTTGAACTCACACCTCAAGGCACACTCGCCGAAAAATTACGCGCTGGTGGTGCAGGTATTCCTGCCTTTTATACCGCAACAGGTGCAGGCACCTTGGTGGCTGAAGGTAAAGAACAGCGTGAATTTAATGGTCGTACCTATATCCTTGAACCGTCACTGACCGCAGATGTGGCACTGGTTAAAGCCTATAAAGCCGACAAAGCTGGCAATCTGGTGTTCCGTAAAACCGCGCAAAACTTCAACCCTGAATGTGCAATGGCTGGAAAAATCACCATTGCCGAAGTCGAACAGATTGTTGAAATTGGCGACTTGGATCCAGATGAAATTCATTTAGCGGGCATTTACGTCAATCGTGTGGTACTAAATGCCACGCCAGAAAAACGTATCGAACAAAAAACCCTAAAAGCACAGGACGCATAATCATGGCATGGACACGTGAACAAATGGCACAACGTGCCGCGCAAGAATTACAAGATGGTTTCTACGTCAATCTTGGTATTGGCCTGCCAACACTGGTTGCCAACTACATCCCAGAAGATATGGATGTGTGGTTGCAATCGGAGAATGGTCTACTTGGGATTGGTGAATTTCCAACCGAACAACAACTCGATCCTGATTTAATTAATGCAGGCAAACAAACCGTTACTGCTCGTGCAGGTGCGGCATTTTTCTCAAGCAGTGAATCCTTTGCCATGATTCGTGGCGGACACGTCAATATCGCAATTCTAGGTGCTATGGAAGTCTCTGAACAAGGTGACCTCGCCAACTGGATGATTCCGGGCAAAAAAGTCAAAGGCATGGGCGGCGCGATGGACTTAGTTGCAGGCGTTCAACGTGTGGTGGTGCTGATGGAACACAATGCCAAAGATGGTACCGCTAAAATCGTTAAACAGTGCAGCTTACCACTCACAGGTCAAAAAGTCGTACATCGTATCATTACCGACTTGGGTGTTTTAGATGTTGTCGCAGAAGGCATCAAACTGGTGGAGTTAGCACCAGATGTCACTGAACAACAAATTCAAGATGCCACAGGTGTTGAGCTTTTGATTGAAGCCAAAGCTTAACGCTACACACCCTTTTATTTTTCTCGTTGAAGTGATGCTGTAATGGCATCACTTTTCGCTGTTTTCTCAACAGCAAAAACTCATTTAGGACAAATGAGTAAGGTGCAACAAAATTAAAAAAATGGATGCTAAAGATGAATAAACAACCTGCCCTGTTAGAACGGTTTGCCCTGCGTATTAGTAACTGGTCGGAAAAATGGTTTCCAGACTCTTATATCTTTGCCCTGCTCGGTGTGATTATCGTTTCCTTTGCTGCAATCAGTATCGGGGCTTCGGTACAAGATGTCGCCAGCTCCTTTGGGAATGGTTTTTGGAGTTTAATCCCTTTCACTCTGCAAATGACCATGCTGATTATTGTTGGCTATGTAGTTTCGGTTTCTGCACCTGTGAAAAAGCTGATTCAGAAGATGGCGCGTATCCCCCATTCGGGACGCAGTGCTATTGTATTGGTGGCTACGGTCAGTTTATTGATTTCTTTGGTCAATTGGGCGGTTAGTACCATTTTGACGGCTTTACTGGTGATTGCGCTGGCAAAGCGTAAAGAATTACAAATGGACTATCGTGCAGCAGCAGCTGCCGCAATCATTGGCATGGGTGCAACGTGGGCACTCGGTATCAGTTCTTCTGCAGCACAATTACAGGCCAATAAAGCCAGTCTGCCTGAATCGATCTATAACTTAACCGGTGTGATTCCATTTACAGAAACCATCTTCCTGTGGCAATCCATGTTAATGACTTTAATCTTGGTGATTGTTTCGATTGCGATTGCCTATTGGTCTGCACCTAAGGGCGACAATGTCAAAACCATGCAGGATTTTGAGCTGAGTTTTGAGGAAGAAGAAAAGACCGAAGTCAAATCGACCCGACCTGGGGATTGGTTGGAGAACTCACCGCTTTTGACCATTATTGTGGTGGCATTAGGCTTGATCTGGATGTTTATCGAGTTTTCAAAAACCAATCCTATCATCGCTATTTCCAGTCTCAATACCTATAACTTTGTGTTTTTGATGCTGGGTCTGGCACTACATCGTACCCCGCGTAATTTCCTCAATGCAGTGAGTCAGGCGGTGCCTGCGGTCTCAGGGATTCTGATCCAGTTCCCACTCTATGGCAGTATCGCCTTTATTATGACCCAAGCGCTGAATAGTCAGGATTTATCGCTGTCGCACTATATCGCTGAATTCTTTGTCTCGATTGCTTCCAAAGAGACCTTTGCGATTGTGATGGGCATCTACTCTGCGGTACTGGGTTTCTTTGTTCCCTCTGGCGGTGGTAAATGGATTATTGAGGCGCCTTATGTCATGCAGGCTGCCAATGATTTACAAGTGCATTTAGGCTGGTCGGTACAGATTTATAATGCGGCAGAAGCATTACCCAATTTGATCAATCCCTTCTTTATGCTGCCGATGTTGGGGATTTTAAAACTCAAGGCCAAAGACGTGATTGGTTTTACCGTGACTCAATTGGTGTTCCATCTTCCGTTAGTACTGTTCTTATTGTGGATTTTAGGACGTACCCTCAGCTATAGCCCACCTGTTATGTAAGACCAGCAACAATTGTACAGCGCTGCTTTTTATATTGAACATTACGGATATGAAAAGTGGCGTGAGCTGTTCTTGAACACAACAAAAAACATCTCCCCATTTACATTCAAATCCCTACGACTCCTTTCATTTAGAAGTGCCCAGAACTGTGCTATTTTTAAGCAAATTGCACCACTTTTCACCAAAATTACAATTTAATTTCTAAATTGGTGCGTTTTTTGCTTTATAAATTTCATCAAATTGAGTTGTTTCAATACAGCTTGAGTTTTTAGATTTACTAAATCTATTTTGGTGCAGAAAATGAATCAAATATTTGCATCAAAATAAAATTTAGCACTTTTTTTGAGCACCACTATGCAAAACGTAGATCTATTTTTCTTACTGCTCGGTGCAGTACTGGTATTAGCAATGCACGCTGGCTTTGCGTTCTTGGAATTGGGCACGGTACGCCATAAAAACCAAGTCAATGCATTGAGTAAAATCCTTACCGATTTTGCCATTTCAGCGATTGCCTATTTCTTTGTAGGCTATTGGATTGCATATGGTCAAAACTTTTTCCATGCAGGCAGTACCTTAGCAGCCGATCATGGCTATAACTTAATGCGTTGTTTCTTCTTACTGACCTTTGCCGCTGCAATTCCTGCGATTATTTCGGGTGGTATCGCAGAACGTGCCAAGATGCGTGCTCAAGCGATTGCAACATTGATCTTGGTAGCACTGATTTATCCTTTCTTCGAAGGCATGATTTGGAATGGTAACTATGGTCTGCAAAAGTGGTTAGAGAACTCTTTTGGTGCAAGTTTCCATGATTTTGCAGGTTCTGTTGTGGTTCATGCAATGGGTGGCTGGATTGCCCTTGCTGCGGTAATTTTGCTCGGTGCTCGTCATGGTCGTTATAAAAATGATGGTCGTGTCAGTGCCCATCCACCATCATCTATTCCATTCCTTGCTTTAGGTTCATGGATTCTGATTGTGGGCTGGTTTGGCTTTAACGTGATGAGTGCACAACGAGTTGAAGCCATCTCTGGTCTGGTTGCAATTAACTCTCTCATGGCAATGGTGGGTGGAACTTTAGCTGCCAATTTCATGGGCAAAGATGACCCTGGTTTCTTACACAATGGTCCATTGGCTGGATTGGTCGCAATCTGTGCAGGTTCCGATATTGTGCACCCAATTGGTGCGTTAGTAATTGGTGGTACTGCGGGTGCACTATTTGTTTACCTGTTTACTTACACTCAAAACAAACTCAAAGTCGATGATGTGCTTGGGGTATGGCCATTACACGGTGTATGTGGTGCATTAGGTGGCATTGCAGCAGGAATCTTTGGACAACAAGCTCTCGGTGGTCTAGGTGGTGTTTCCATCATTTCACAAATTATTGGTACCAGTTTAGGTATTGGCGTTGCGCTTGCAGGTGGTTTCATTGTCTATGGTCTACTCAAAGTAACCATAGGAATTCGTCTTTCTCAAGAAGATGAATACCGTGGCGCAGACCTTTCCATTCATAAAATTTCAGCGAATTCGGAAGAATCGATGTTCTAGTTTTTCACACCTTTTTAAGCGGCGGAAACGTCGCTTTTTTTATTTGATATCAAAAAGTATAAACTCAAATTTACGGATTCATTGCAACGCAAAAAAGCTGGTTGATTGGTCATCGCCAACGTTTGAAATACAACATCCCATACCGCTTTTTATGGTTGAATTAGAACTCTAAATCTACTTCATGGCACACATTATGCTTTATGTTTCTTGCAATTTTTACTGTAATTCATTCATTTAAAAATTGCTTAATTCATCGACAGTTACTATTAACAAAACGGTAAAGAATATCGCTTGAGCAATCGTATTGAAGTCTATTAAGATGAAAAATAATGTATTTTTTATGCATAAAAAAGAACACATTATTTTTCATAACAATGAACGGTTAAACCGCAACAATTACGAATGCGATCATAACGATACAAAAGGAGTTTTGTATATGACACCTAAACGCACCATGACCTCCCTGCTTTGTGCAAGCGCTCTGATGCTCGGATTAAGTGCTTGTAGTGACAATAAAGCACCCGCTGCGGGTGAAAAAGCTGCTGAAGGTAGTGCTTCCGCCTCTGGTACGTTAAACAAAATCAAAAGCTCTGGCACGATTGTGCTGGGTTATCGTGATTCATCTATTCCATTTTCCTATATTGCGTCCACCCCAAATCAGCCAGTAGGTTATGCACACGATCTACAACTTAAGGTTGTTGAAGCCGTAAAGCAGAAGCTGAACATGCCAGATCTGAAAATCCGCTATAACCTCGTCACCAGTCAGAACCGTATTCCATTGGTTTCGAATGGTACGGTAGATCTGGAATGTGGCTCAACCACCAACAATAAAGAGCGACAACAACAGGTTGATTTTTCTGTTGGTTTCTTTGAGGTCGGCTCTCGACTGCTGACTGCTAAAAACTCTGGAATTAAAGATTTCTCAGATTTAAAAGGCAAAAAATTGGTGACAACGGCAGGAACCACATCTGAACGCTATATCCGTCAACATCAACAAGAACTTGGGATTGGCGAAATTATTTCTGCCAAAGACCATGCTGAATCTTTCTTGATGCTGCAAAATGGTCGTGCTGTGGCATTTATGATGGATGATATTCTGCTCGCAGGTGAAAAATCTAAAGCCAAAGATCCAAATCAATGGGACATTGTCGGTACTGCGCCAATCCATGAAATCTATGGTTGTATGCTGCGTAAGGGTGATACAGGCTTTAAACAGGTCGTCGATGATGCCATCAAAGCAACCTATGCTTCTGGTGAAATCAATAAAATGTATGAAAAATGGTTCCAGCAACCGATTCCACCTAAAAATATTAATTTGAACTTTGCAATGTCCGATCAACTCAAAGCATTAATCAGCAGTCCGCATGATCGGGATCAATAATTTGTCCTTATAACCAAAATCTTATTATGGAACCGGGGAACAGTGGATGTTCTCCCGCTTCTTCTCAGGAGTTATTATGACTTATAGCTGGAACTGGGGAGTTTTGTGGCAATCTACAGGTATTGGGGATACAACCTACCTGAGCTGGATAATAACGGGTCTGGGATGGCTTGTGGTGATTGCTATTGTCGCATGGAGTATCGCCATGCTTCTCGGCAGTATCCTTGGCATTATGCGAACGCTCCCAAATAAAACAGCCAGAGCCATTGGTACAGCCTATGTCACACTGTTCAGGAACGTACCCTTACTTGTTCAGTTATTTATCTGGTTTTATGTGGTTCCCAACTTTCTCCCTGCACCAATCAAAAGCTGGTGGATGAATGATCTAGGTGCCAATACCACAGCCCTGATTTCTGCCAGTGTTGGACTCGGACTGTTTACGGCTGCTCGTGTTTGTGAACAGGTGAGAACAGGTATTGAAGCCTTACCCAAGGGGCAAATTAATGCAGGCTATGCCATGGGGTTTTCCACGGCACAACTGTATCGCTATATCATTCTGCCACAGTCTTTTCGTACCATTTTACCGCCACTGAGTTCAGAGCTGACCAACTGCGTGAAAAATACCTCGGTTGCCTCTCTAGTTGGGGTCGCGGAAATTATTTCACAGATGAAAACCATCAGTGAATATACCCAGAACACTATCGAAATTTATACCTATGTCACAATCATATTCATTGTGATCAATGTCTGTCTTATTTTTACCATAAACCTGCTGGAAAAACGTCTACGTATTCCTGGTTTAATATCAGGAGGAAAGTAGTATGGAATGGTTAACTTCTTTTCTAAATGATTTACAGCAGTCTGGACCTGCTCTCTGGTACGGTTTCAGCATTACCCTAAAAGTGGTTGTTCTGGCAACGATCGGCGGTATTGCGATTGGTACAATACTGGCACTGATGCGTCTATCTTCGATCAAGATTCTAAATTGGATTGCACAGGCTTATGTGGATCTGTTCCGCTCAATTCCCCTGCTGTTGGTGTTGATGTGGTTCTATTTCGCAGTTCCGTTTCTTTATACTGCGATCACAGGTCAATACCTGACCATTGATACTGCTCTGGTTTCAAGTATCGTGGCCTTTATGCTGTTTGAAGCTGCTTACTTTTCAGAAATTGTACGTGCCGGTATTCAATCTATTCCCAAAGGTCAAGCTGCTGCGGCTTCTGCATTGGGCATGAGCTATGGCCAATCCATGCGACTGATTATTCTGCCACAGGCTTTCAGAAAAATGACGCCGTTACTGCTTCAGCAAACAATTATCCTGTTTCAAGATTCGACCATGGTTTATGCCATTGGTTTACTTGACTTTTTCAGAACAAATTATGTTCGTGGCGATTTAATGTCCTTACTTACCCAATATATTTTATTTGCAGGACTGGTGTACTTCACCATCAGTGCTTTAGCGACATTCACAGTGAAACGTTTACAAAGGAGGTTAAGTGTATGAGCGACAATAACGTAATGATTGACCTCCAAAATGTCAGCAAATGGTACGAACAATTTCAGGTACTCACTGAATGTACGACCCAAATCTGTCAAGGCGAAGTCGTAGTGGTCTGCGGTCCATCAGGTTCGGGAAAATCAACCCTGATTAAAACCGTCAATGGGCTAGAACCATTTCAACAAGGTAAAATCTTTGTCGATGGCGTGCCAGTTCACGATCCAAAAACCGATATGACTAAACTACGTAGTCGTGTTGGTATGGTGTTCCAACATTTTGAACTGTTTCCTCACCTGAGCATTACCGAAAACCTGACTATTGCACAGATTAAGGTGCTTGGTCGTTCAGAAGCTGAAGCCAATAAAAAGGGACTGGCTTATCTAGATCGTGTCGGTCTGAGCGCTCATGCCAATAAATATCCTGCTCAGCTTTCAGGTGGCCAACAACAACGTGTTGCGATTGCCCGTGCCCTCAGTATGGACCCGATTGCGATGCTATTTGATGAACCGACCTCGGCACTTGATCCTGAAATGATCAATGAAGTATTGGATGTCATGGTCGGACTGGCCAAAGAAGGCATGACCATGATGTGTGTAACACATGAAATGGGCTTTGCCCGTCAGGTGGCTAATCGGATTATTTTCATGGACCAAGGCAAAATTGTTGAAGACTGTTCTAAAGATGAATTCTTTGGTACACCACGTGGCGAACGTGCCCAACAATTTCTGGATAAAATCCTACATTAAGCTGATCGTACTCAGTTAGAAAATAAAGCAGCCTTTTGGCTGCTTTATGCTGAGAACTCCATAAAATAAATGACCTCTCTTATTTTTCAACACTCACCATTCACTCTTTTAAGGCTCATTTAAGAGCCAATTAAGCTTCTCCGCATTAAATAACTAGAACATCATCCAGCCCTAACAGCCAGTTCCATGATATTGAAAGCACCCTTTTTTTTGTGGCTGAGTTTTTTGCTTTTCATCAGCTTTTTCATTCTGTTATGGGTGTTTCCTGTCGGAGGAACAATTGACTTAAACCTGATTCAGCCTTGGGTTAGCATGCATGGAACGTTCCCTTATAAGAATGATTGGTTCCTCGACAAACTGAACCACACTTATGTCAAACAACTGTTAACCGTTGTTTATGTCATTTTTTTCTTTTTATGGTGTGCTTCTTTTAAGCTTGAAAAACTAAAACCAAATCGTTGGCAATATGGCTATATGTTTTGGGTCAGTATGCTCTGTACTTGTATTGTCGGATTACTCAAAGCTCACTCTTATCATGCCTGTCCATGGTATATGACCCATGAAACTGCCACAGGCTTTGTCTGGGATTTCTCTGCGACTGCAGGACATTGTTTTCCTGGTGGACATGCTAGTACAGGTTTTGCGCTGATCACAGGCTTCTTTGTCTATCGTCTACATCAAACACAACGTGCTTGGTTTTATCTAATCGCAGGTATGATCCTCGGCTTTGCCATGGGCTGGGCACAAATGATGCGTGGCGCCCATTTTCTCAGTCATAATCTTTGGACCGCGTGGGTCTGTGTTGCTATTAATTTGTTATGTTATGCATTGACTTATAAGTATCATCAAGACGTTACAAATCGCAATTCCAGTACCGTTTCCAACATCTGATGTGGTAAAGTGAACGCCCGTGCTCATTGAACGAGTGCGTTTTACGCTCACATTAGGATTATTTTTGCTGCCGTATGTCTGACTACCAAACGTTTTTAGAATCTACTTTAACGACTCAATCCGACTCTATTCAATCTTATGAACTAGATTCACGTAAAGTCTGGCTGAAAAAAGCATCTGAACGTCATGGATTATGGCTTTATACGCCATTGAAATGGCTAGCAAAAATATTCAATTTGGGTTCAATTACTCCTGTTCCGAACCAAGGTGGATCTGTTGCAATCCAATGTGAATTCAAGCGTATCCAGCAGCTCAAAGCTTTGGGGATTTCAACGCCGAATGTATTGGCTCTCTCTCAAAAAGGCATCTTATTGGAGGATGTTGGCTCTCAGCGCCAAAGCCCTGTCAGTCAGCTTGATCAAAAGTTAGGAAGTTTGAAAGATCATCCTGAACAACAGTTCCAATTGTTTCATCAAGCAATTCAATCGATTAGTCGATTGCATCTACAACAAGGCTATTTAAGCGAAGCCTTCGCACGGAATATTTTGGTGGATCAACAAAATCAATTTACTTTCATTGATTTTGAAACTGACCCACAAGATGTGCTTAGCCTACATGATTGCTTTGTACGTGACTGGTTGCTGTTTATCTTTTCAACCGCCTATCATTTTGAGTTTGAACAACTAGAGCAAGCCAGTCAGGTGCTCTACCAAGCCTTGCAAGATGAACCTCAAGTCTACAAAGACATTTGTAAAGTTGGAAAACGCTTAAATTGGGTATTACGTTTAAATGTGAGTAAAGTTGGGAATGATGGCAAACGCATCCAAAAATGTGTGCTATTCCTACGCGATCTGAAACAGCAATCCGAAATCAATACAGCATCAAATTAAATCTTTAGTGCTGTTCATGATGATGCGCAAGCTTTTTTGGTAATTTGACCAACACACTCAAACCGCCTAATTCAATACTTCGGGATAAAGTCAGAATTCCGCCTAAACGTTGAGTGGCTTTATCAACAATTGATAAACCGAGGCCACTGCCCACTTCTAAATGGTGATGAACACGATAAAAACGTTTCAAAACTTTGTCGTATTGTTCAGGGTCAATTCCATTACCACTGTCTTCGATTTGAACATAGGCAAAATCATCGGTATCGCTATACACTGAAATATTAATAATGCCTTGGTTTGGGGTGTATTTAATCGCATTATCAATCAAGTTAAATATAATCGAATGTACGGTTGATTCAAGGCTCTGCATTTCAATCGGATCATTGCGCTCAAAGCCTAAATCAATCTCCTTTTGCATCGCTAAATTCACCAATTGCTCAACACAATTAAGTGCAACATCGTTCAATCTGAAATTAGTATTTGGTTCAATCAGACTCAGCGCAACATCTTGTTTAGCCAATGCCAAAAGCTGGGTGACTAAATGTTGAATACGGGCTAAGCCTTTACTCAGATTTTGCAAAGCCTCATGTTCAGGAAACTGGCTGATCAAAATTCGAGTTTGCAAATTCAATGCAGTCACAGGTGTTCTAAGTTCATGTGCGGCATCAGCAATAAATTGCTTTTGCTCGGTCTGAGCATGCTGAATCCGTTCAAATAAACGGTTCATTTCTTCAATCGTTGGTTGTAATTCTTGTGGATACTCACTGCTGTCAATCGGTACCAAACCGTCCGAATCACGTTGCGTCAGTTCAGCTTTAAAGTCATCTAAAGGCTTTAAACTCAAACTAATAATAAATGCCAGCACAATAATTGCGATTGGCAGCAAAAGTATATACGGAATAAACATACTGCCGGCCAGTTCCCATGCAAACGCATGGCGAACCTGCTCTTGTTGACTGACCTGTATCTGATAATCTTTTAGTGGAATGACATAAACACGCCACTTCCCTTGCGGTGTGTTCTGGGTGTAAAACCCAGCTTGTTCCACAGGAGGAACCAAAAGATGAGTCTGATGCCACAAATGACTTTGGTCTTTATAGGCCCAAATATCAATCAATAAATCTTCTTCATGATAAGTTCGATGTAACTCAACCCGACTCGCCAATGGTGTTAAAGGCTGCGAGGTTGAACGCTCTGCCATATACTGCATTTGCGTATCTAAAATTTCATCGACTTCATGTAATGAAATTTTATATGCCGCTAAAATTAAGAAACAACCTAACACTATACTGAAGATGGAAGTTCCCCAAATCAGTCTTTTTTTGAGCGAATAATGCTTGGTTGTTTTCATAAAGTTAAGACTGCCCCAAACGATAACCTAAGCCACGAATCGTACGAATAAAGTCTTTGCCCAGCTTGGCACGTAAATGATGCACATAAACCTCAATGGTATTACTAGTCACTTCACTATCAAAATCGTACAACTTATCTTCCAAATTGGCCTTCGAGAAAATTTTGTTTGGATGAGATACCATCGGGATCAAAATCGCCCATTCACGATTCGAAAGCTCGATTTGCTGACCTTTAAATGTTGCTAGATGCTGTTCTACATCCAAGGTCAGCTCACCACTTTTCAAAAGCTGTGACTGGCTCTTCAACTGTGCTGTTTCTACACTGCCACGGCGCAATAAAGCATTAATACGCGCAAGCAGCTCATCAAACTCATACGGTTTAATCAGATAATCATCTGCACCTTGATTTAAACCATCAACACGATTTTGTAACTGATCACGGGCAGAGATAATCAACACGGGTACAGTACTACGCTGACGAATCTGTTTAAGAATTTGCATTCCATCCATCAAGGGTAGTCCTAAATCCAAAAGAACCAAATCAAAAGACTGCTTGGTCAGTAAAGCCAAGCCATCTACCCCATTGTTGACCCATTCTACGTCAAACTGATGATATCGCAGTAAAGTCAATGTTGACTCTGCGATCATAAAATCATCTTCTATCATCAAGATCTTGGTCATGATTTCATTTCACCTTATGGGTTAGGACATGTTGCTAACATGTCATCTTTAGCATTAATTACACTGGTTTTAATATTGAGCAAACTCAACATGGTTGGGAACAGATTATCCTGACTCAGTTTGCTTTTATTTTGTTGCGCCAAACATCTCACTTGCTTCTCTGCTTGTTGTTGCCAAGCTTGCGAGAACCACATCACCATCGGAACATGGGTTTGTTGGGTAGGTGCAATCGCATAAGGTGCGCCATGCAAATACATGCCACTTTCACCAGTCGATTCACCATGATCTGACAAATACCATAAACCTGTTTGATATTTCGTTGTATTTTTTAATGTCTCAATCAATGAATCTAAAACATAATCAGTATAAAGCAAAGTATTGTCATAGCTATTCAGCAATGCTTCTTGGGTACAGCCTTGAATTGCATTGGTATCACAAGTTGGTTTAAACACACGATATGCAGGTGGCACACGCTTATAATAAGCAGGACCATGACTTCCCATTTGATGCAACACCACCAAATGCGGACGCGTATCGTCTTTTGGAATCGTTTCAATGTAAGCTTTCAGACTATCAATCAAAATGTCATCCAGACATTCGCCATCCTTACACCATTTTTGTTGAATTGGCTCTGGAATTTTAAACTGTTCAACACGGTCACATGTCCCTTTACACCCTGAGTTATTATCAATCCAAGTGACTTGATAACCTGCTCGTTTGGCAATATCCAGTAGTCCTTCACGATGGCTTGCCAAACGCTCATCATAATCTTCTCTTTTCATGCCTGAAAACATACAAGGTACTGAAACAGCTGTAGCTGTTCCACAAGAACTCACCTGAGAGAAATTCAGAATATCTTGTTTAGATAACTTAGGATTTGTATCTTTTGCATAACCATTTAAAGAAAAATTTTCTGCACGTGCTGTTTCACCAACCACCAACACCATCAGTTTAGGTGCACCTTTTGAGTTTTGGGAAACTTGTGCATCCTCACCGTAATGCACCAGAGGTAAATTCTCTTTAGGTGCTTTCTTTTTATAATATGAAATAAATGATGCAATCATATTCTGAGGTGAAATCATGCCTTTTAAATCGCGATTTTCACGAAAAATTGCAGCAAAATCCACATAAAAAACAAATAGTAAACTACCAACCATAGCTAAAGAAACAAGTGAAGCCAGCACCTTTTTCCAAACTTGTCGAATAACAGGTTCGGGTTTTAATTTAATCAGCAAAATAACAATAATTGGTACAATCACCATGCCAATGATCCAAACTAGCAAGTGCCAAGACCATGTATCTTTTGCTTCTGCGATATCCGTTTGCATCAAATTTTGAATTTGGTCTGAAGTGATCCAAACACCTAAAGTATTGACCGCATAAGAAGCAAAACCGCCAATAAAGACTAAGGCAATTGCAATCGGTTTTGCGGTCCATTTCCAGTTCAATACCTGAAAAAGAAAAGTATAGAATGCAGTTACCACACCGACAGAAGCTAAAACAAATAGTCCTGCTTTAAAGCCAGTATAAGGCGTAAGTGTTTGCATCTTTTCATAAAATGCAAGATTGAGAAAAACCCCTAACCAAACTGCGAGTAACACATTGAAGGTGAGTAATGAAATGGTCTTGGTTTTGAGTCTTTTTAGCAACATAAGCATCACAATCTAAAAATAAATTTCTTAGCTTTTTTTAAGATAAGAATAAAAACTTAAAAATGACTTAAACAAAACAATAGGAACCCAACAAAAATGACAGGTTAAAAAATTGAGTTAATTAAGCATTGAATGAATTATTAAAGAATTGAATTAATGAAAGTATGAATAATGTCCTTTTTTATAAATCCATGTTGAACTAACGCTCCATCCATTAGCCTAGAGTTTAACGAGAATAAATTATTCTATTTAAAGAAAAAAACAATATAAACAAAAACGCCCTTTAAGCAAACTTAAAGGGCGTTTTCTAACAAAAATAAATTAGAATTTAAATTCTAAACCTAGGCCAGCAACAGGTTGTTTATCCTTTTTACTTGCTTGCTCAAGTGTTAGATAACCTGCATAACCATAAGTTTTAACTTGTTTGTTAAAAGCATAGTCCGCACCTGCAATAATTTGTTTTGCTTTAAAGTCGGCTGTATTGGTTTTAAAGCTGGTGTCATTCTGGCTATATTGCCCCTTCACCGTCCAGTTTTTTGCTTGTGGGATATTATATTCCGCCCCCACTAACCAGCCTTGTGCATCATCAATATTTTCTGAACCAGCAGCATTTCCTTCTGCTTTTTCAACTTCTGAAGTTTGATACAGTGCTTTTAATGCCAAACCATCAATTGGCGTTACTTTACCAATTGCACGTACTGTATTTGCTGCTGCAAGTAAGTTACCACCAGCAATTGCAGGCTCAGCAGCATTTAAGAAACCACGACCAAGGAAAGTACTTGGAATGGCTTTGTCATAACCGATACCAGCAACTACCAATGAGTTTTCATAAGTTACAGATGCTGACCATGCATCACCTAGACCACGACCTGCAACTTTTGCACCACCGCTGGTTGCTTTAATACCAGAAGACTCACCTGTTGCAAGTAAAGCATTAAATTTAAATGCACCATCAAGTAATTTTACTGCTGGAGATTCATAAACCACTGTATTATCAATACGGTTTTCACCGGTAAAAATACCTGTAATATCAGCCTTGTTGGCAACATAGTTGTTAAAAGTATCAACCACACTTGATAATTGTTTTACTGGGGTATCATGCTTACCAATTTTCAAGGTACCCAATTGCGCATCTTTTAAACCCACAAAACGGTTACGTTGCGTCCAGTCATTGCTATCGCCATCGGCACTAAAACCCCATTCGATTGCATAGACAGCACTTAAACGCTCAGTCAGTTTTTCATCGCCTTTAAGTCCAAGGAATGAACTGTTTGAACTAATTTCCCAAACGTCTTTGTTTGATTTAGTTGCATTTTTTTCTGGTAAATAATCAACACTGGCATCGATCTCGCCATAAAATGTTGGTGCGGCAAAAGTGGTTGTTGCAAGCAAACTAAGCACTGCTGCTGTTACAATTTTGATTTTCATTGTTTACATCCTGGTTAAATTTGTAACAAATCCTACACATTAACTTTATATGACAAAACGATTAAAATCTTATTAATTTATTCCAATTTCGACTAAAGTTTAATTTTTATACACTCACTTTTTATGAGTAGAAAATATTTTTATGCTTTTATTTATGAATGAATTAATTGCAATATCAATTAATTAATATCGATCTATCAACCATATTTTCTGATTATTTTCTATATTCAAAAAAACAAAAAATCCGACAAATATCATTCCATTCCCATATAAGCCAATACTCTTTGTTTCACTCATCGCATGCTTAATAGAAAAATTGTAATAAAAAGTGACCTTTATCTTGCTTTATTTTTCCAATAATAAATTGGAACCAAACAAAGCATCGAAACAATACAAATCACGATCAAATAGCGATAGTATCCAAGCCAATCACCAATCACGCCACTGAATAAATAGAGTAATCCGCTCACCGTTGCCATGATAGAGACTTGGAAAGTAAAGTCTGTTGCTGCAAATTTCTTACGGCTGTACTGCATGACCAGTGTCAGCATCACCACCAATAACATCGCTGAACAGGCATCTTCTACTGCATTCACGACATAAAGCCAAATTGGTGTAATGTGATTCTGGGCTTCGTAATGATAAGCGAGAACTGTATATCCCCCTAAACTTATGATTTTCAGGAAGGAAAACACTATTAGGCACTGTACTCTGGAATAATGTTTCAATAATAAGCCTGCAATGCCAGCACCTAACAATGCAGCCACAGCACCAAACATGGTAATAAACACACCAATCTGTGTGAAATTCAATCCCATATCGACCATCAAAGGTTTCAATAAAGGTCCTGCTAGACCATCAGCCACTTTAAAACTGATCAATACTAACAGCCATGCTCTTAATTCTTGAGAGGATTGAAAATAATTTAAATAGGCTTTAATTGCCTGAGTAAAGGGTTGGGTATTTGCTTTATTGAGTGTCTCTTTGCTTTCATGTTGCGGCTCGGAATAAAACAAAACAGGCAAAGTGTTTAAAAAAACCAAACCTGCCAAAGCCAGAAATGTGCTTTGCCAATCCAGCCAATCCAAACACCACAGTACAGCTCCGCCCCCGACAATAAAGCCTAATCGAGATCCAATCACCTGAAAGGTGTTACCCCAATGCTGCTGATCACTTTTGAGTAAATTAACCGCCAAACCATCGGTTGCAATATCTTGGGTTGCACCAGTTAAATTCATCAACAAGAGTAAGCCAAAAAAAATCAGCAGATAACTCGGTTGATCCAAGGCATCAATAGGGAAAAATGAGAGAATAATCAGAATAACAACGCTGCAAAGTTGCGTCGGAATGATCCAGCTACGGTAGTGCCCAAATCCGGATAAGGCAAAACGATCCACATAAGCGGCCCAAAAAATCTTAATCGACCAAGGCAGCATTAATAAGCCAAAGCCACCAATATGGGCTAAAGACACACCTTGTGCTCTTAAAATTACAGGCAATGCATGGGTCATAAAACCTACAGGTAAACCCTGTGCCCAATATAAAGAAAACAATAAAATGTAAACCTGTCGAAGATTAAGCATTTAGAGTTTTCCATGGCTGCACAATAAGGTCGCTCAAGTATCCAATCCTTTCATCTGTAAGGCAATAAAATCTTATTTTTTGCCAATGCAGTCGCTGTCATGAGCGTTTAACATGATTATAGTTGTCATTACATATCGTGATTTATGCCACAGCATTTTCCAGATTTACCTCCGTTGGCTCCCCAACGTGGGACTGCTTATAGTCGTGCATTGTGTAAAAAACTTTTTCTCGGTCAAGGCTGGACTGTCGTAGGTGAAATTCCCAATCTACCCAAAGCTGTTGCGATTATCTCGCCGCATACCTCCAACATTGATGGTTGGTATGGCTTTTTAGCCATTGGCGGCTTAGGTCTAAAGATTACCGTCTTGGGTAAAGATAGTCTGTTCAAACCACCATTTCAGCCGTTATTAAATTGGGCTGGGCTGATTCCCGTGCGTCGTGACAGCGCCCATGGTTTGACTGAACAGGTAGTGGCCACGATTCATGCGCACGATAAAATCTGGATCGGCATGGCGCCTGAAGGCACGCGTAAAAAAGCCGAAAAAATGAAAAGTGGCTTTTATCATATCGCGCATGCCGCTGGGATTCCCATCGTGATGTTTGCCTTTGATTACGATCATAAAACCATTTACTGCTTAGGGGCTTTTACTCCGACAGGTCACTATCAACAAGACCTAGAGCAAATCATGCAACGCTATGTGGGACACTTCTCACCAAAGAATCCAGATTGGCTGGCTGAACCCTTACAAAAACTTGTGAAAAAAAACTAGAAAGTTGAGGGCAAATCTGCTCTGATGTGCCCATCTTTTTGTACATTTTATCTGCACCTGATATGAAAATTGCTCGACTGTCTTGTCTCACTATTGTTAGCTTGGCTTTATTTGGTTGTGATCAAACAGCAAAGAAAACACCCTCTACAACGGCAATTAAAGCGCGTGAACCCGTGATTGCACTCGCCTTAGGTGGTGGCGGTGCCAAGGGCTTTGCCCATATTGGTGTGATCAAAGTTTTAGAGTCTCATGGCATTAAAGCCAAAATCGTGACAGGTACCAGTGCAGGTAGCTTCGTGGGCAGTATTTACGCCAGCGGTCAAACACCTTATCAAATGCAAAATCTGGCTTTAAAACTGCAAGAATCTGATTTGCGTGACTTAACTATAAATAGTCAAGGCATTATTCTCGGACAAAAACTACAGAATTATGTGAATAGCCAAGTCGGCAATAAACCAATTGAACAATTTCCAATTCGATTTGCTGCGGTCGCAACGCGCTTAGATAATGGAAAAAAAACAGAGTTTATAAAAGGCAATGCAGGTCAAGCCGTACGTGCGTCTTGTAGTATTCCAAACGTGTTTGTCCCTGCGGTGATTGGCAATACCAAATATGTAGATGGTGGCTTAGTCAGCCCCATCCCTGTTAAAACAGCCAAAGATATGGGGGCCGATATTGTGATTGCAGTAGATATCTCTGCACGTCCAGTCGGTGGTAAACCCCTCAGTATGTGGGGCTTATTGGACCAAACTATTAATATTATGGGACAACAAAGTATTAATGAGGAGCTCAATCAAGCCACTGTCGTGATTCAACCTAAAGTTGGTCATCTCGGTGCACTTGATCTTAAATCAAGTAATGAAGCAATTTTGGAAGGTGAAAAAGCGGCTCAAGCCAAGATCACTGCGATTCGAAATGCGATTACGACATTTAAAAACTCCCCTGCTGCCCTTAAGCCTGCACCAAAGTCTAAATTCTAAAAACCCTCCACAAGGGCTGTTGATCTACATAACGACTTGCAATCCAAGCAAGATTCCTTGTGACCATCAGCCCTAAATCCTAAAAAAACAATCTTTGTATATTCATAAAGATAATGATCTGCTAGAGTGCTAAAGGTGAATATTTTTTCACCTCCACTCCGTTTAATGATGCGAGCAAATCTATGGAATTTGTAGTTGAACCTTGGCACTGGTTTGTATTAGGGATTTTACTGATTCTTTCAGAGTTAATTTTGCCTGCTTTTGCTGCATTATGGTTTGGCATAGCAGCAGTCATGGTCTGTATTTTACTGTGGCTTTTCCCGATGATGGGCTTTACGACTCAAGTGATTACTTGGGGAATTTTATCTATTTTATGCACGATTCTTTGGTTCAAATTTATCAAACCTCTCTCCATTGATAAAACCAAAGCAGGACTTCCTCGTGAAGCAACCATTGGTCAAGTGGGAATGGTGATCCAAACTGGACTTGAGCATGGACAAATTATTGTGCGCTTTCCGATGCCTGTTTTAGGTAATGATGAATGGAATTGCCGTTGTACCGTACCTGTACAAGTCGGTGATCGCGTTCGAGTTGTTGATATTTTGGGTAATGATTTAGTCGTTCAACCGCATAGCACGTCATAAACACAAAAGAGGGTTTTCAATGTCTGTCGGTACTATTGTTGTTTTAGCACTTTTAGCTTTTATTGCTATAACCATCTTTAAAGGGGTTCGTATTGTTCCCCAAGGTTATAAATGGATTGTTCAACGTCTGGGTAAATACCATACCACGTTGAATCCTGGTCTCAATTTCGTTATCCCATATGTAGACGAAGTTGCTTATAAAATTACCACGAAAGATATTGTTTTAGATATTCCTTCACAAGAAGTAATTACCCGAGACAATGCCGTACTGGTGATGAATGCCGTAGCTTATATCAACCTGACAACACCAGAAAAAGCGGTGTACGGGATTGAAAACTATACATGGGCAATTCAAAACCTTGTTCAAACTTCACTCCGTTCAATCGTTGGTGAAATGGATTTGGATGATGCGCTTTCTTCACGTGATCATATCAAAGCGAAGTTAAAAGCAGCTATTTCTGATGATATCTCAGATTGGGGTATTACCTTGAAAACGGTTGAAATCCAAGATATTCAGCCATCTCACACCATGCAGGCTGCGATGGAAGCTCAAGCTGCTGCTGAACGTCAACGTCGTGCAACTGTGACTAAAGCTGATGGTGAAAAACAAGCTGCAATTTTAGAAGCAGATGGTCGTTTGGAAGCTTCTCGTCGTGATGCAGAAGCTCAGGTTGTTCTTGCAGAATCTTCACAACGTGCGATTGAAATGGTCACTACAGCTGTCGGTGATAAAGAAATCCCTGTTGCTTACTTACTCGGTGAGCAATATGTAAAAGCGATGCAAGATCTTTCTAAATCAAGCAACGCAAAAACTGTGGTACTTCCAGCCGATGTACTCAATGCCATTCGTGGAATTATGGGCAAACACTAAGTCCTGTTTCCAATAAAAATAAAGCAGCGTTATCGCTGCTTTATTTTTTATACATTCTGAATCCTTTTTCGATCTTTAAGTGGAAGTTTTCCCACCACCAAATCATAAGAATCCTTAATCAGGTCTTGTAGCAAATCAGCTGTAATTTCATGACCACTGGCAATTGATATCCAGTGTTTCTTATTCATATGGTAGCCTGCCGAAATTGAAGGATACAGCTCCTGATATTCCAAACTTTTCTCAGGCTCACATTTAATCGTCACCAGTAGCTTGCCCGAATAGGCACCAATCAACATAAATACCTTGTCAAAGACCTTAAATACTTCACAATCTGGGCCAAAAGGCTGTGACTGGATGGAAAAAGCCAGTTGTTGTCCATATTCAAGCGCACATTGTTCTAATTGATCATCATTCATTAAAAGATATCCTATTATTATTAAAATGAATTTTAATATATGACCCTGCTTTTTTCATTTTAGTTGATCATAAAATACTTCGAACTCTACTTCCCCCCCCTTTGCTGATATCCCCTCAGGCTGGTCTGTCTTTATAATGCAACGTTCCCGTCCGTCTTGTTCCACCCATAAACGAATCATTTCACACGCAATCTTTCCATGTTGTGGATAGCTACTTTTTTCATGCAAATTTTGATCCGTAAAAATAGGGGCTTTATCTATAAAAAACCATTCTCGACCCGACGTATCAATTAATAGACATTCGACCCATCCAGGAAAAGATGAATCTACGAACCGAACAATTTGAACATTTACCATATACATCAAATATGTAACCTAGATTAAATTTCGATAATTAAACCTATCCCATTACTCTAAATAATTAATCAAGAATACATATTTTAAGAAATGAGTATCAGCTTTTCCGTGCCAGTAAAAACTGTGAAATTTCGACTAGCTCTTTGGCATCAGCACCAAAATAAGCCAAGGCTTCAAAAGCCTGATCATGTAAAGTTTGTGCATAAGCTTGTGCTTGCGCTAAGCCCATCAACGATGGATAAGTTGATTTCTGAACTTGCTCATCTTTACCCGCAGTCTTGCCTAAAGTCTCAGTGCTTGCCGTCACATCCAAAATATCATCTTGTACTTGGAAGGCTAAACCAATCGTTTGCCCAAATTGGCGTAATTTCGGAATGGCTTGATCAGTTCCATTAAAAATGGTCACCGCGCCCATCATAATCGCCGCTTGAATCAAAGCACCTGTTTTATTGCGGTGAATATTTTCCAATTCAGCTTGATCAACTTGCTTTCCTTCCCCTTCGGCCTGTAAATCCAATACCTGACCACAAACCATTCTTGAACTTGCTGTTGCTAAGATTTGCACTTGTTTTAAGACAATGGCAGCTTCAGTACCTTGCCCCTGCTCATCAAACAAACGGCTGCCCAATATTTCAAAAGCCATCGACTGCAAAATATCACCAGCCAATAAAGCAGTATCTTCACCAAATGCGACATGGCAAGTCGGTTGTCCACGACGTAGTAAATCATTGTCCATGCATGGCAAATCATCATGTGCCAACGAATAACAGTGAATCAATTCAACTGCAACTGCGGCACGGCGCGCTGCTGCAAAGTTATGATTCGGCTGTAATGACGCTGCTGCATAACAAAGTGCAGGACGAACCCGCTTACCACCTAACATTACGGTATGGTGAACGGCTGCTTTTAAAGGTTCTGGAATTGAAAATGCAGCCAATGCTGTCAATAAATCTTGTTGAATACGTTGTTGAGCTTGTTTTAGAACATCCGCATTAACTTGAGAGATAGATGACACAGTTGTTGCCTCAGGAAATCTGAATGGAAGAGTAAAATGACAAGACTTGTCAGAATCGCCACATCATAACATTATTTATCTCATGAAATTGTGTTTGTATTTTTAATAGATTTAAAATAATAAAGCCTTCAAATGAAGGCTTTACCAATAAAATTCAAAAAGAAAATAAACTAGAAGGTATCACCTGGCACACGAACCCAGCCTTCCATCAGCACACGTGCGCTACGACTCATGATGGCTTTTTTAACAGACCATTTACCATCAATCAATTCAGCTTGAGCACCCACACGTAAAGTTCCAGATGGATGACCGAAACGAACCGCTTCACGCTCACCGCCACCAGCCGCCAAATTCACCAAGGTACCCGGAATAGCGGCTGCTGTACCAATCGCAACAGCAGCAGTTCCCATCATGGCATGGTGTAATTTACCCATCGACAAAGCACGTACCAATAAGTCCACATCAGCCGCTTCAACAGTCTTACCACTTGATGAGGTATAGCTTTTTGGTTGTGCTACAAAAGCAATTTTAGGCGTATGCTGACGCGCAGCTGCTTCGGAAATATCTTTAATCAAGCCCATGTGTACTGCACCATAAGCACGGATTTTCTCAAAACGTGCTAAAGCTGCGGCATCACCATTAATCTGATCTTGTAATTCTGTCCCTTGATAACCAATATCTTCTGCATTAAGGAAAATGGTCGGAATACCAGCATTGATAAATGTGGCTTGGAATGCACCAATTTCAGGAACAACCAGTTGATCCACAACGTTTCCTGTCGGGAACATATCGCCGCCTTCTTCACCATCATCAGCTGGGTCTAAAAATTCAATCTGAACTTCAGCTGCTGGAAATGTCACACCGTCCAGTTCAAAATCACCTGTTTCCTGAACTTGACCATTAGTCACCGGAACATGTGCAATAATGGTTTTTTGGATATTCTTCTGCCAGATCCGTACCGTACAAATCCCATTTTCAGGAATATTTGCTGCATCGACTAAACCATTTGAAATGGCGAATGAACCCACTGCTGCGGTTAGGTTGCCACAGTTACCACTCCAGTCGACAAATGGCTGATCAATTGATACTTGACCAAATAGATAATCAACGTCGTGTTCTGGTTCTGAACTTTTAGCCAGAATGACAGTTTTACTGGTACTTGATGTTGCGCCACCCATCCCGTCAATCTGCTTACCGTAAGGATCTGGACTGCCAATCACGCGTAAAAGAAGTTGATCACGTGCCTTGCCTGCTACTTGTGCCGCTTCGGGTAAATCATCCAGTTTGAAAAATACCCCTTTACTTGTGCCGCCACGCATATAAGTTGCAGCGACTTTGATTTGCGGTACTGAGCTCATGTCAATGTCTTCCTTTTATCATATTCTTGGTGCAGATCAATTTTGAATCTAAAGGTACTGCACTGCTATCAAAAATACCATACGACTAATGGTTTTGGGATTGGTCATAATGCGTAAAATCTGTGCATTATAGTGAGTAGATTTCCAGGCTTTCACAATGGCAGAAATAGTGATCCATCCGTCGGGAAAAACTTGGGGATTTTTCAACTGTACAAAATTACAGCATATTTCATTTTAATATTCATATAAATATAAGATTTTAAATAACTTTTAAAAACAACTTTCCAGTCATAGCATCGCTGTACTTTTACTAGGCGAAAATCTTTCAATCTATTAGAATAATCCAGTTAATTCCTCGTCGAGCTCAGTCCTTTGAACAACGATTCTTCTCAACTTCAGCGTGGACTAAAAAACCGCCATATCCAACTCATCGCGATGGGTGGAGCGATTGGTACGGGCTTATTTTTAGGTTCTGCGCAAATTATCCAGTCTGCTGGGCCATCTATTATTTTGGGGTATGCGATTGGCGGCTTGATTGTTTTTCTAATCATGCGTCATTTAGGTGAAATGATTGTTGAAGAGCCTGTTGCAGGTTCATTTAGCCATTTTGCTTATAAGTATTGGGGTAAATTTCCAGGCTTTATCACAGGCTGGAACTATTGGGTACTGTATATCCTTGTCGCAATGACTGAGCTAACGGCAGTAGGTAAATACATTAATTACTGGTGGCCACAAATCCCCGCTTGGCAGTCAGTATTGTTCTTCTTTGTCGTGATTACGGCAGTGAACCTGACCAATGTTAAGTTCTATGGTGAATCAGAGTTCTGGTTAGCCATCATCAAGGTGACTGCCGTAGTCGCTATGATCTTGTTTGGCTTGTTCTTACTCTTCACAGCAGATGCAAACTCAACAGCTTCATTTAGCAACCTGTGGTCACATGGCGGCTTTTTCCCGCATGGCTTCGATGGCTTGTTCTATATGCTGGCTTTCTTGATGTTTGCCTTTGGTGGCATTGAACTGATTGGTATGGCAGCAGCAGAAGCCAAAGATCCAAAAACCACGATTCCTAAAGCGATTAACCAAGTGGTCATTCGTATTTTAGTGTTCTATGTGGGTTCTCTTGCTATTCTATTGTCACTTGTGCCTTGGAATCAGTTGGATCTCGGTGGCTTAGATAAAAGTCCATTCGTGATGATTTTCAGTCAAATGGGGATTGGTTGGGCAGCCCACCTACTTAACTTTATTATTCTGACAGCAGCATTGTCGGTGTATAACAGCGGGATGTATGCCAATAGCCGTATGGTGTTTGGCCTAGCTCAACAAGGTAATGCACCAAAAGTATTTACCAAAACCAATAAGCAAGGTGTCCCTGTTCCAGCGGTACTGCTCTCTGCATTCCTGATTTTTGGTTGTGTATTATTAAACTACTTTGTGCCTGAAGATGCGCTTGGACATTTGATGTATGTGGTTGTTGGTGCTTTAGTTTTAAACTGGGCAATGATTAGTTTGACCCATTTGAAATATAGAAGTCATATCAAAAAAGCTCAAATTAAAACCTCTTATCCTGCTTTGTGGTCTCCATTTAGTAACTATTTGGTATTAGGTTTTATTGCTGTAGTGCTTTACATCATGTGGCAACAAGGCTTTAAAGAATCTGTACTGATGATTCCGATCTGGATCGTATTCATGTTTATTTTCTATAAGTTTTTAAATCGTAAAACTGAAAATTAACAGCTGATCGGTTTCATTAAAAAGTGATTGCTTCTGCAATCACTTTTTGTTTTAGCCATCAAAAATTTTAGTTGTGGTGGCTAAAACATTTCAGGAAATTAAAAAGCTTAACTTTAAATATCCATTAAAAAAACTAAACAGTATGTTCTGTATATTGGTTGCTATTATCCTCCTATAAAAATTAAGAGGCTAAAATTATTTATGGCAACATCTTATGTAACGATTGGTTGCCCTACTACTGGTGGGGGCAAAGTACTGACTGGAAACAGCCTTTTTCAGATTGAAGGTGTCCCAATAGCCTGTACTGGCGATCAAGCAACCTGCCCTAAACATAAAGTTCTTGCGACCATCATTACTGGCGATCCTCACATGAATATTTTTGGCAAACTAGCCGCACGTGTTGGGGACAGTTTATCTTGTGGTTGTAAACTATTGCCAAAGCAAAATCTCGTTGTTCAAGATAATGGTGCTTCAGTTAGATCTATCACATCAAAAAACACTAGATCATTAATCAAAGAGTCACAAACAAATAATTTTTATGAAGACAAAGGAAAATACGAAAATTACTATATTGAACGTCAAAAAACTGAATATATTAAATTTAAGACTTTCGTAACGCCTTATGATGAAGACCGAAAAAGCGCCAAGGGCGTTATGTCTCAAGTACTTTCAGGTACAGCAGATTTTGTTTTAGACTATGATTTAACTGGAAAGAAACTGTTTATAAGTGTTTCTATGATTCCACCACGTTTAAAAAATGACGCAACAATTTTTCCTTTTGGAACTATTAATCTTTATCACGAAGGACAGAAAATTAATCAATCGACATTAAAAGTTGGTGGAGGTTTTTGGGATACATCAAGAGATAAACAGCCAGTAGGATCATGCACAATTGAATTACCCGAACCTAACCTACAAACTATCACAGTTGAATTGACTGCTGGCTACAGAGCAAAATTTGACGTTGGCCTCATTATTCCCATGCCCCCAACTACTACTTTTAAATTTGATCTAAATTCAGCAACTAGGCGAGTAAAATGATTAAAAAGTTTACATTTCCAATATTAATATTCTGTTCTTTTGCCCTGTTAGCATGTAATAACTCAGCAAATAGTATTGAGCCTTCAACTGTCTCAAGTAAAAAAGACAATTTAGAAGTACATGAAAAACTAAATGCCAAAGATCAAGAAATTGTAAATGAGTACAATCAGGCAACTGATCTTATTACAACGGGTGATGTAGCAGGGTTTCATAATCAGATCAAAGCACTTATACCCCAAATTAAGACTATCTCAGATGATAAGCAGCGCAATTTAATTTTAATGAATGTTTATACTCAGTTGGAAATGAATCAAGATGCCTTTGATCTTAATGAAAAGCTATTAAAAAAGAATCCATCATCGGATAAGCAAGAATTTCAGTGCTTCCTTTTAAAGCAACTCAATAAAAAAGAAGATCTACCTACATGTTATGAAACTGCGGCAGGATTATTAAAAAAAGAGCTTAGCCATCCTGAAGCCAAAAAAAATCCAGACTATCCATATTCACAATGGTCATATTACTTCTACATGTATCAAGCAGGCCATCCTGAATACAAAGAGAAAATGCTAAATCTCATCCAATCTACATCGGATACTAAAATTAAATCTAATTTACAAACCGCATTTGATGATGAGATCCTAAATAAATAAGGCGTAAAAAATACCAACTCTTCAGAATTGCTATTTTCTCTTTAACAGCTGATCGGTTTCATTAAAAAGTGATTGCTTCTACAATCACTTTTTTGTTTATAATCATTAAATTATGCGCTTATAGCTTAACTGGATAGAGCAGTTGCCTCCTAAGCGACCGACGTGGGTTCGAGTCCCGCTGAGCGCATACTCCATTGTTTCACAACGAGCTGTTAAATATCCCAGTTCTTTTCAATGGCCGTAATTTGACTATATACACTTTGGTACTCTGCCTGCTTTACCGTACACCAAAGCTCAACAAAGACTTTACCTAGATATTCAATTAAATATGTATTGGCTTTCAATAAGCTCAGTGCTTGCATTTGCTCAGTTGGCAATAACACATGCTCACTTTTGAGTTTTAATTGATGTACTTGCTTAGGAATATCTAATTGATGTGTTAGACCATGCAAAGTACCTATCAAAATTGTAGCGACTGCCAAATAAGGATTACAGTCTGCCCCTGCCACACGATATTCCAGTCTCTGATTTTCTTGATCTGAGCACGGAATACGAATCGCAACATTCCGATTATTCAGCCCCCAACTGGCTTCGAGTGGCACATGATGCCCCAACTTAAAGCGTCTAAAAGAGTTTAGGTTTGGTGCTAAAATTGCCATCGAATCTGGCATCAATAATAACAATCCACTCACTGCTTTTAATAATGCATCAGCTATATTGTCTTGTGATGAGCTAAAAATATTTTGCTGATTGTGATCTAAAAGACTCATATGGAAATGCATGCCACTGCCCGCTTTGTGCATATCAGGCTTAGCAAGGAAGTTCGCACGTAGACCATGCTTATTCGCAACCAGTTTGATGGTTCTTTTCAACAACATAATCTGATCGCATAAAGTCAAAACATCCGTTGTATGTTGCAGATTAATCTCATACTGGCCTGAAGATGATTCGGAAACGATTCCTGTAATTTGAATGCGCTGTCGCTTTGCGATCGCTTCAATCTCATTCAGAATATTTTGATAATGATCAGAGGTATTAATATCAAAACACTGCGTCATCGTTTCTTCAACATTACCTGTCTCACTTAAAGGATGTAAGTAGAACTCTATTTCTGCTGCGATGCAGGGATAATAATTTTTGTCATGAAGTTGATAGAGGACTTTTTTCAGCACATTTCTAGGTTCATACACACAATCTGTTCCATGATTGTCTTTCATACTAAGAAGCAACTGTGCATTGTGCTCGGAATCGATGGGATGAGGTTGTAAAGACCCTAAAATAGGTTCGCATAAATGATCTGGCTCTCCAATATATTTACCGAGTCCTGTCTCCTCAATAACCTTACCATCCAAACTCATGGCGTAAACTGACAATGGGAAATAACAGCCTTTGGTCAGATTTTTGAGGCACCCGATATCAATTCTTTTGCCACGTAAGTGCCCGTTTAAATCACATAAGTACACATCAACATGTTGGGTATTGGGATACTGTTTTAGATAAGCTTCAACTTCTTCTATAAATCGTTTTTTTTGCGTAACACCGTCAACATCATTTTTCAAGGCTGCGGTATGGATATATTTTTTAAACACAGATGGATGATTGATCTCAACAAGTACAGCACTCATCGCTGAAAGCTCAAGTTATATAGATAGATTTAGCTTAGTTAAAGCTTGGTTAGAAGTAACGTAAACAGTGCGTAAACTCTTGGGATAATCGAATAAATTTCTTATAACTCAGGCAATAAAAAACGGAGTCATGCTCCGTTTTTGATTAGATTGAAATCTTTAATCCGCAATGCGAATGATTTTCAACCTTTTGACTCTGATTGCCAATTCTTTTAAAGCATAATTGATAGATACAACCAACATAAAACCAATTACAAACGAACCAATCACATCAAACGGAAAATGGACCCCGACAAAAACCCGTGAGAGACCAACAATCACACTCAGGATCAAACCGATAATTCCAATTTTTTTAAACCCAGCCATCAAATAAGAAAATGAAATAATAACAATGGTTAGGGTATGTTGGCTTGGGAAGGATGAGCTAGAACCATGACCAATCAATTTATGACCTAAATCCAGCTGAAATGGGCGCGGATGATGATAAAAGAATTCAATAATGTCGCTTAGAAGTAAAGAAAGCAGAACAATGACCAATGTTTTTGCAAACAACAGGTTATAGATTTTCCATTGCGTGACCAACAAAAATACAAGAAAACTGATAAACACAGTGTTGAGATCATCGGCTAGAAAAATCGCGACCTTGTCTAATACTGCATGTTCCTTTGCAAAAGAATTTATACTATTAAACAAAGAGATATTTAATTCTTTAAAAATCATTTCCTTTTCTATCCACACTATCCATGAAGATCAATGCGCTCAATATACAGGAGAATAATGAAGAAATTATTAATAATTTTTATATTTTATTATTCACATATTCTAAAAGGAATTAAGTCATACATTGCTTCATCAGCGAGCAAAATTCTTCAAATAAAACCACCAATAAATAGGACAAAGTTATCCTATTTATTGATGTTAATTAACTGAAATTTAGAACTTAAATTCTAAACCCGTGCCCGCAATCGGTTGCTTGTCTTTAGCACTTGCCTGCTCGAATGTTGAATATCCAGCATAGCCATAGACTTTCACTTGTTTGTTAAATGAATAGTCGGTACCAAGTAATAATTGATTGGCATCGAAATCGGCATCATTGCTTTTAAAGCTGGTGCTGTTTTGACTATATTGTGCTTTCACCGTCCATTTTGACTGATTTGGTAATTTGTATTCCGCACCAATGAGCCAGCCTTGTGAATCATCAATATTACGAATAAATCCTTCTGGATCTAAAGTTGTTGGATCAACAACTTTATTGCCTGGCTTATCTACAATCTTTGATGTCTGATAAAGAGCCTTGATGGCAAGTCCTTCAATTGGTGTCAAACGACCAATCACACGCACGGTATTCGCAGCAGCAAACACTTCATCCACTTGCGTTTCAGTCTCAGCTGCATTTAATAAACCATGCCCCAAGAAATCACTTGGAATCGCTTTGTCATAACCGACACCCACTAAGAATACCGGATGGCTATAACTGAGCGATGCAGACCATGCATCCCCTAAGCCACGTCCTGCGGTATTCACCCCACCGCGTTTATCATCTTCAATCCCACGGCTTTCACCTGTTGCAAGCAAGACACTTGCTTCTAAATTACCACCATTCAAAGCAATTTCAGGAGAATCATACACCACTGCATTATTGACACGATTTTCGCCCGTCATAATGCCCGTGATATCTGCTTTATTACTAATATAGTTATTAAAACTATCAACAGGACTGGATAAATCTTTTAGCGGTGTATTATGTTTACCAATTTTGACTGTACCAAAACGATCATCTTTTAATCCGACAAAACGATTACGTTGCGACCAATCAGTTTTGTCGCCATCTGCATAAAATGCCCATTCTGCTAAATAAACCGCACTTAAGTTTTCGGTTAATTTTTCTTCACCTTTAATTCCAACAAATGAGCTGTTGCTATTTACTTTCCAAACATCATGATCTGCCGAATTTGCATTTTTTTCTGGTAGATAATCAATACTTGCATCAATTTCTCCATAAAATTTTGGTGCTGCAAATGCAGAATAAGTCGCAATACTCATCATTGTTGCGAGTGCAAGTTTCATCTTCATTGTTATGTTCCTAACCATCTAAAAAAGTGTAAAAAATCTCTATTTCGCTGTATTTCAAGCAAAATTTAAAATTAAGTGGGAATGCGTAAATAAGGATGCTTTTATATTCTCATGAATATAAAAGCATTATAACAAATTGATTTACATATTATAAAATGGAAATACACCGAATATTAAGGCACTACCCATCAACACGCAGCAGGTAATAAATGCCCATTTCAACGTGAATTTCTGATGATCACCCATTTCTACAGCAGCCAAACCACATAACAAATATGTTGAAGGAACCAAAGGTGATAACAAATGAATCGGTTGTCCAATAATCGACGCACGTGCAATTTCAACTGGCGAAATTCCATAATGCGATGCAGCTTCCGCAAGAATTGGTAAAACACCGAAATAAAAGGCATCATTCGACATAAAGAAGGTCAAAGGCATACTCAATACACCCGTAATTGGTGCTAAATAAGGCCCCATACTTGGTGGAATCACGGCAACGAAGCCTTTAGACATCGCTTCAACCATGCCTGTACCAGATAGAATCCCAGTAAAGACACCTGCAGCAAAGATCACACCCACTACCGCGAGTACGCTATCTGCATGCATGGCGATACGTTTTTTCTGCATGTTGACGCATGGATAGTTCACGACTAATGCAATACAGAAACCGAGCATGAATAGGATCGACATTGGTAAAATCCCTTTTACCAAAGAAGCCATTAAGACGACAGTCAAGATACCGTTAAACCAACGTAAATGCGGACGTTGTGCTTCTGGATCTTTTGAGATCGAAATATCATCGGCATGGCTGATGTCTACAAGTTCAATCACGCCTAAACGTTTGCGTTCATACATGCCATACATGTAAGCCAAGAAGAATAACCAAGCAGCAGCCACAATCATCGATGGGATCATTGGGATGAAGACTTCACTGGCATCAACTTGAAGTGCACTCGCAGCACGTGCTGTCGGTCCACCCCATGGTGTCAAATTCATCACACCACTACAAAGCAACATCAAGCAGGTCATGATCAATGGATTCATACCAACACGTTTGTATAGTGGCATCATTGCCGCCACACAAATCATATACGTGGTTGAACCATCACCATCTAAAGAGACCAATAATGTGAGAAAAACTGTACCTAAAGTGATTTTTAATGGATCGCCTTTTACTTTCTTTAAAATCCATCTTACCGAAGGGTCAAATAACCCCGAATCAATCATTAATGCAAAATATAAAATAGCAAAAAGAAGCATGACGCCTGTTGGTGCGAGCTTTTTAATACCCTCTAACATGGTATTGCCAAGTTCGGCCAATTGAATATGACTTAAGCTTTCAAAATAAAAACCTAAGCCCCAAGCGATAATAGCGAATATGAATGGGATTAAAATTAATGCAACTAATGCACTGAGACGTTTTGACATGATCAAATACATAAAGCACATGATCATGCTGATACCTAAAAAAGTCAGCATTGAATGCAATCCTTAGCATAATAAGTTTTTTTAATGGGTAGACCTACCCTAATCCAGCACAGATTCTATGCGATTTAACTTTAGCTAATTCATTTAATTTAATTATATAGTGAACGTAGTCATTCACATGAAAAATACCTTAAAAGTATACAAATATACTTTTTAATATAAGACTTTAATTATTAATATATTTTTATTAAAAAATTTAGATCAATCGATCAAAACACCTGAATAATAAACAATCAAAATGCTATATATTTAAAATTACAATGCAATATTATGGTGCACTTTTTGATTAAAAAATAACATTTTTAATTAAATGATAATTAAAACAAATATCATTCATTTATAAAACTTCTATTGTATTTAAATAAATATCTCTTTATGAGCATTCCAACAATTATAATAGTCATTATTATCGTGTGATATTAAAATTAAATTAAAAAATTCATATTTTGAGAATAAAACCTATTTTTTAAACTAAATTATCTTATTTTTATCGGCTCGATATTCATTTGGTGAAATCCCCACCCAATTACGATAGGCTTTTCTAAAATTTGAGGTATCCGAAAATCCTAAACGTTCTGCGATTTCATCAATGCTCAAACTTGTTGCCAAATATTCATCTGCAAGTCGCCTCCTGGTACTGTCTAAAATCTCTTGATAACTGACTTCCGCATCTGACAAACGGCGGTATAAAGTTCGCTTGGATAAATGCAATTGATCTGCAATCTCTTGTGCGCTCGGAAAGCTGCCAACCGCATCTAATAACATCATACGAATCGTTCGGACTAAATCGGGTTCTTGTTCGTCATCATCGCTCCCCAACATCCTTTCGCAAAAAGACTGACACATATCCGCAGTAATCGGATTGGCATTCGGGCACGGCTTCTCTAGCCAATCAAGATCAAAATGCCATTGCATCACCTCTGCATCGAACTCCACTGGACAGCGAAATACTTTTTCATATTCATCTGCATATTGAGGTGCTGGATAAGGCAGTAACAGTTTTTTCGCTTGAAATGGTGCCTCTAATACGCATTCAATCAGGGTTTGCATTGAACTAAACCAAAACTCACACACCAACGGCAATAATTGCCCTAGCGCAATAATTTCATGACCTTCAAAAATGGCGACGTGCTTTTGAATCGAAAAGCTTTTCTTGAGTACAGGTGCTGCGAGTTTGATATGACGAATCCCAAACTCTACCGCCTGTTGGAAATTACGAGAGGAAGACAGCGCATAGCCATAAACGCCAAAGTCCGATAGCCGCTGTTTTTGTCCAGCCCGTATGCCAATCAGCGGATCTTTAGATAAACGCTGAATGGTCTGAAAAAGTTGTAATTTTTGATAGGGAGAAATATGAGACGCTGCACTATTCAGCGCATCTTGAGAAATGCCTATACCTGCTAAAACTTCATCCAAACGATAACCTTGCTGTTGCATGGCTTCCAGCAGACTGGTTAGACCTAAAATCGGCGTACCTTGAGCCAATTGATTTTGATCATAACGCGCTTCAATCAGCATCGGGCGCACATCCTGTTTACGCATTTTTTCACCTCATCCCTTGAGTAATGATGCATAATGGCACTAAATTACCTTTTGTTGTCTCAATTTAACATCGACTACAAATCTCATCAATCATAAAGTCTATTCTACTAATAAGCATGAAAGGAGCAACAATGACACTTTCAACTTCACAACAATTCAGTGATCCTGCATCCGAACATATTTATTCGGTATTTAATCAACAGCGTGCTGCTTTTGATACTAAGCCCTACCCAGATCTCGACGATCGTCGTACTAAATTATTGCAAATAAAAAAACAAATTATCCGTTATCAAGATGTAATTGCGACAGCAATTAATTCCGACTTTAGTTCACGCTCCGTAGATGAATCAAAACTACTTGATTTACTCGGTTCAGTGCTTGAAGCAGAACATGCCATTCGTCATTTAAGACGTTGGATGCGACCAAGTAAACGTAGCACTGAATTGTTATTTTTATCGAATCGCCTACGTGTGCAATACCAGCCTAAAGGTGTAGTAGGTGTCATTGTTCCGTGGAACTTCCCTGTTTATTTAGCCTTAGGGCCATTAATTGCCGCAATTGCAGCGGGCAATCGGGTGATGATCAAGTTACCTGAAGTGACTCCTGCTACCAATGCCGTAGTAAAACGGATGTTGGCCGAAATTTTTAGTGAAGATGAGGTTGCTGTTTTTGGTGAAGAGATCCTTGATCCAGCACAATTTACCTCACTCCCCTTCAACCATATTGTATTTACAGGTTCGCCAGCAATTGGGCGGGTAGTCATGCGTGCGGCGGCAGATAATTTAACCCCAGTCACCTTAGAACTTGGTGGAAAATCCCCTGCTTTAGTCAGCCGTAACTACCCACTGGCTGATGCTGCAAAACGCGTTTTACACGGTAAGGCGACCAACTGTGGTCAGATCTGCGTTGCGCCCGACTATGCATTGGTACCAAAAGAAAAAGTGGATCAATTCGTTGCAGAATGCCAAGCGAATTTCACTGCGATGTATGGCAACAATATCAGCCAAAATTCCAACTACACTTCGATTGTCAATGATCGTCACCTAAAACGCTTGCTTGATATCTTAGATGATGCCAAAGCCAAAGGTGCTCAAATTATTGCTTGCGGTGAATATGACCGTGACAAAGATGCGCGTCGTATGCCAGTGCATATCGTCCTGAATTGCACAGCAGATATGCGGATTCTTAAAGAAGAGTTATTTGGCCCAGTTTTGCCTGTGGTTGCTTACGGTACAGTAGATGAGGCCATTGATTATATTCAAGCGGGTGAACGACCATTAGCCTTATACCTCTTTACCCACGATGCAAATGAACGTGATTATGTCTTAAAACAAACCCATTCAGGGGGGGTGACCTTGAATGATTGGGGCTGGCATGTGGTGAACCATGATGCGCCGTTCGGGGGTATTGGTAACTCTGGCATGGGCACATACCATGGAGAAGAAGGTTTCCGTGAGCTTTCCCATGCTAAAACCATCTTTGCGCGTCATCGTTTCTTCCCAACGCAGTTGTTCTATCCTCCTTATGGTACTTGGGTACAGAAACTCGCCTTACGTTTCTTCTTGAAACAAGGTGACCCAAATATTAAATAGGATTCAAGAATAAAAAAGCCTCATCAAGAGGCTTTTTTATTCTGCAGATGAAATATGGATTACTTCACAACACCATCTTGTTGGTATTTAGGAGAACGAGGTCCATAGAGCAAGCCCAAACCAGGGGTATGCTGTGTCGGGGTAAAGAGTTGGGTATTTACAATCGTTGCCAAAGGATAAGCACGATCATTTACACTCCCCGCGATTTGTTCAACCAATGCGCCAACTAAAGAAGTAAGTAAATCGTTGTTACTATTATTACTCGATTGAACAGCTTTCTTCTCACCAGTCCAAAGCGTCTCGTTGGTTTTTAAATCAACCAGTTTCGCATCCACACTGACTGTAGCAACACTTTGAATAACTTGATACTGAGAACCATATTCTTTAATTCGAATATAAAGTGCAGCATCAGCACCAAAGATTTCCTGTAATTTCTGCGGTGATATGCTTTGTGCATCATGACCGTTGGTCACGCCGTTCTCTTTAAACATCGAATCCACAACAGAAATTGGAAAAACATAATAACCCGCTTCAGCAACAGGCATAACGACTGTCGGCCAATAGCTATAAGTTGCCTTTACATCAGGAGAATCATTGACAGGCGGTAATACCAAAATAGATTTCGGCATATGCTGTTTATAAACCGTCATATCCTTATTTACCGATGGAGATGAAGCACAGCCCGCCAATACCAAACCCGTCAGCAGAAGAGTTGTAACTAAGAAGGTCTTAATCATGGCTGCATCGATCCCACATTGGCATTCATTTTCCGCAACAACCGATCCATCAATACCGTAGATTCAGGATAGACTTTTCGTTCCAATTGAAAATATTCAACTGCTTTTTGCGCATTATTCACTTGTAAAGATAACAATCCTAGATGTGCATATAAGCCTGGTGGAACGGCCAGATTCTTCGCTTTGGCTTTTTCAATTTCCGCTTCTAACTTAATGATTTGTGCACTCGGTGTAGCTTTTTCTGGCTGGTTATACATCAGATAGGTCTGTTGTGTATAAGAACCCCAACTATATAAAGGTTGAGGCCCCGCAGCACAGCCAACCAAGCCGATCGTGATTAGACTGGTGAACAGAATTTTTTTCATTTTACAGAGGTCCAGCCTTATTGCGCAGTCCAACGATTATTCTGAATATCAGTCACTAAGTTATTCACTGCTTCACGTACAGCCAAGTCTAAAACCTTACCATTTAAAGTCGAATCATAAGATGCGGTAGAACCAAAACCGAGTACTTCACGTGCGCTCAATGCATATTCCCCCGCGCCTTGTACTGAATGTACAATCTCTGAGGTTTTTACATCCACAATATTCAAGTTCACTTTGGCATAAGCAATTTGTTGTTTACCGCGACCTAAAATACCGAATAACTGCTGATCACCCACTTCTTTGCGACCAAATTCAGACACATCACCAGTGATCACATAACGTGCACCTTTAATGGTTTGGGCAGTATTGCTATAACCAACTTCTTGTTTGAGTTCAGACAAATTATCGCGATTTAAAACAGAGAAATAACCCGTTTGCTGCAGATGTGTTTCTAAAATGGTTTTTGCTTGTCCACCAAGACGATCAACATTATCAGAGAAGATGCCTCTCATATAACTTGAACGGTTATCAAACTTACCAATCGAAACAGGTACTTTCACCCCATTATATTTAATCTGTTGAACTGCTGCCGTCACTTGAGGACTTTGAATTGATTTTGATGTTTCTGTTGTTGAACAGGCCATTAGACCTAAAGAACTGAATACTGTAACTGCTAATAATTTTTTCATTGTCGCTCTATCAAAATAAAGATTAAAAACGTGAAAATTATAGCTTAAAAACCGTGAACTAGCTAACACTCTACTCTTTAATAGCACATCAATTCTTTAATAAATGTTTTTATAATCCAACCAATTAGATCGGATTAATCATAATTATTCACCAAAGCGTAACCCTACGCCTGCAATGGTAAAAATATACCTCGGTGTTACTGCAGAATCGCCGATTTTTGTTCTAAGCTTTTTCACCAAGATCCGAAGATAATGGGTATCTTCTTCATGGGTAATGCCCCATAACTCGGTCATAATTTGTTTTTGCGTCACGATCTTGCCCTGATGACGAATCAATAAAGCCAGCAATTGAAACTCTTTTTTAGTTAGGGCAATTTCTTCACCTAGCAATTTAGCAGTATGTTCAGCTACATCGATACAAAGCTGCCCATCATTGAAGACTAAATTATGCTCCAACTGTTGTGGCATATTCCGAAACATCACCCGAATACGCGCACAGAGTTCTTGAATACTAAACGGCTTGGTGACATAGTCATTCGCTCCAGCATCCAATAATCTTATTTTTTGATTTTCATCAGGGCGCGCAGATAATACAATCACAGGAATCGCAGACCACTGTCGTAACTCAATCAAAACTTCTTGCCCATCCATATCCGGCAGGCCCAGATCTAAAATCAATAAATCAGCACCACGTGTCGCCAAAGTCTCCAGACCCTTCATACCATTTTCCGCGACATGCACCTGATAACCTTGTGCACGTAAAGCGATATCCAGAAATTTTCGAATTTGTGGCTCATCATCAATAATCAGAATCGATGCTTGAGAATTTAATGTTTGCGGCATAAATAATAATTTTAATCCTGATGCAGTGGTAATCGTATTCTAATTAAGGTGCCCTGACCATATGTACCGGCCAAAGCTTCAATACTACCCATATGTGCACCGATAATGGCTTTGACAATGGCGAGGCCTAATCCCGTTCCTGTTTTACCCCGATCACCACGTTGCATGGTATAGAACATATCAAAGATTTGCTCTCGCTCCTCTTCGGGAATGCCAACACCTTGGTCGATAATATCAATTTGAAGATAACCTTCATCCTGTTGGATATGTACTTCAATCGGGATATCATCTGGTGAAAACTTGGCTGCATTTTCTAGCACGTTAAATATCGCTTGCTCAATCAACGCAGGATGCACATGCAATTGCGGCAAGTCATCTGTCATTGTGACATCAATATTGACCTTGGGTTGATAACGCTTCAGGCGTTGCGTCGCAGAACCAATCAGCTCTTCGACACCAATCCAGTCGCGACTGACACTCAAACCTTGATGACCGAGTCGGGTCATATCCAGTAAATTTTGAATATAACGATCCAACCGTTCACCTTCGACATGAATGGTATCTAACAATTCATGTCGGTCTTCCTCTGACATTTGCTCGCCATAGTATTTCAGACTATCTGCAGAACCAATCATTGCCGCCAATGGTGAGCGTAAGTCATGCGAAACTGACGACAATAATGCAGAGCGTAACTTTTCAGTTTCAGCAACTACACGGGAGTTTTCCAACTGTAAAGACAACTGCACCCGCGAAGAGGTTTGAGCAATATCATCAATCATCAATTCTGCAAGGCGTTGTTGTTCAAAACTAATGCTGTCTGTATTTTGATTAAATCGAATGGCAATGACACCATAGTCCCCCACCAAATTCAGCGGATTAAACCACCATTCGGATTGCGTTAATGTATTGGTAAAACGTCCACAAGGCTTAGCATTCTTCTGGGTCCAATTTGCTGCGATCTGATCTTTTTCATTGAATAAAGAGTGATCACCTAACTCTTGTGTTCCGATCCGTAGCCAAACAGCTGCATTTAAAGAGCTTTCTAAATGTTGCTTGGCGATATTCAGAACTTGTTCAATATCGACACAGCTGGATAGTTTCCGTTCTAATTCTTGCATTTGTAGGGAAACAGAATTTGCGGCACGTAAACTCAGTACCTGAGCACGTAATTGATTGGCTAAACGACCCACCAATAATGCTGAAATGATAAAGATGATGATGGTCATCACCCCTCGTTCAGCACTGATGCGAAGCGTAAATCGTGGTTCAATAAAGAAATAGTTATACAGCAAGAAGCAAATCAGGACACTGATAATGGTGATGAACATCCTTGCTCGCATCGCCACAATAAGTACGGTGACCACAAAGATTAAAGCCAATTCACTATAACCAATAAAGTGATCACTCACAGTTGCCGCAACCAATCCCAATAGAACAATCAAAATACTTTCGATCATCTCACGTGGATTAAATGCCAAGCCTTGTTCTAACCAAGAAGAACGGACATTATCTGTCTTTATTTTAGCTTCATTATTATTTTTAGCTTTCAAAGGTTGAACAAATGTGATCTCAAAGGGATGCTGTTTTTCTAATAGTTGATCCGCAATATGATCGGAGAACAGGCGTTGCCATAATGATTTTTTAGGACTTTTACCGAGTAAAATATTGGACGCACCATAATCATAGGCTGCTTGTAAAATGGTCGATGCAATATGATTACTATGTAACAAATAAGTATCAGCCCCTAGCTTACGTGCCAAGTTGAATGCTTTGGTCACTGCAAAAACTTGTGTATTCGAATTTTGGCTCTTTTGAATCGAAATCACACTCCAGATTGCATTGCGTCTTTCCGCAATACGATGTGCCCGACGCACTAAATCTTCCGAAAACTCCGAACCATCAATCGCCAACATCACATGATTCTGGATCGGGATGATCTGTCCTTGTGCAACAAACTTTTCCCGATAATCAATTTCAACTTGCCCTGCAACGGTTTGAATCGCCAAATCACGTAAAGCTGTTAAATGTGCAGGTTTAAAAAAACCTTGCAGTGCATGAGGTGCAACATCGGCCAAATAAATTTTGCCATGATTCATGCGCTCTAATAATTCAGGAACAGGCAAATCAACCAAACGAATATCTTTCAAACGTTTTAATAACGCATCAGGAACCGTTTCACTGACCCGAATGCCCGTGATTTGATAGACCACATCATTCAGACTTTCTAGATGCTGAATGTTTAAAGTGCTATAGACATCAATGCCTGCATCCAATAATTCATTCACATCTTGCCAGCGAAATTCATGTCGGCTATTGGGTACATTGCGATGTGCGAGTTCATCCACCAACACGATTTCAGGCTTTAATTTGAGGATTTGATCAAGATCCATCTCTTCCAGCATTCGCTCTTGATATTCCACCATCTTTCTAGGAATAACATTAAGCCCCTGAATCAAACGCTCGGTATCAGATCGACCGTGGGTTTCTACGATCCCAACCATTACATGCTGCCCTTGCTGCATCAATTCATGTGCTCGAGTCAGCATGGCATAGGTTTTACCAACCCCCGGTGCTGCGCCCAAGAAAATGGTCAAACGTCCAGACTGCTCACGCTGGCTATGAGCCAGCCATGCATCTGCTTTGTGATTACGGTCGATCTGCATAAACGAGGCTCTATCAATGAGGTGTAGATGACAATTGATCTAAGGCTAGATTCAACTGCAGTACATTGACTCGTGCTTGCCCATATAAACCAAACTGCGCATGCTGAATCTGTTGTTGCACTAAATCTTGCAATTGCTGCTCTGATAAATGACGTTGTTGCGCCACCCGTTTCACTTGTAATAATGCACTCTCAGGTGAAATATCAGGATCAATCCCACTGCCTGATGCCGTAACCATATCGTTCGGTACCTGCTGTTCTGAAATATGATTATTCTGGGCAAATTGCACTGTTCTTTCCTTAATTTGTTTTTGTAAGTCAGGATTAGAAACCGCCAAATTACTGCCTGCCATCCCATCAACACTATAACTTACCCCACTGGGGCGACCATGAAAATATTGTTCACCAACAAAATTTTGCCCCACCAAACTTGAACCAACAATTCTGCCATCAAGTTCGATTAAGCTACCATTGGCCTGCTTCGGAAAAATTAACTGGGCAATCGATACACTCACAGCCGAATATAAAACACCTGCGACAAGGAACCCCACCAAGATCAAACCAAGGCTTGGACGTAAGAGCGAATGTACTGGATTGGATAATTTTAAATTCTGCTGATTCAATAAAGTATTCATCACTCACTCCTAAATCCACAATGACACAACAAGGTCAATTAACTTGATCGCAATAAACGGAAAGATCACACCACCTACACCGTAAATCAGCATATTACGGCGTAGCAATTGCAATGCACTGGCGGGTTTGAATTGCACACCTCTTAATGCCAATGGAATCAGCATCGGAATAATCAACGCATTAAAAATCAAGGCTGAAATTACTGCACTGCTTGGACTACTGAGTTGCAGAATATTCAACACCCCAAGTTGCGGAATTGCTACTGCAAACAATGCAGGTAAAATCACAAAGTATTTGGAGACATCATTTGCCAGAGAAAAGGTGGTTAAGGCGCCACGGGTAATCAATTGCTGCTTCCCAATTTCCACCACATCTAGCAGTTTGGTTGGATCGGAGTCCAAGTCCACCATGTTGCCGGCTTCCTTGGCTGCTTGGGTGCCTGAATTCATGGCCAAGCCGATATCAGCCTGTGCCAGAGCTGGTGCATCATTGGTTCCGTCACCGACCATTGCCACCAATTTACCAGCGGCTTGCTCTTTACGGATACAGGCCAATTTATCTTCAGGTCTTGCTTCAGCAATATAATCATCCACCCCAGCTTCAGCCGCGATAGCCGCTGCAGTCAGCGGATTATCCCCTGTGACCATAATGGTTTTTATACCCATCTCACGTAACAGTGCAAAGCGTTCCTTAATCCCAGACTTGATCACATCCGAGAGCTCAATCACCCCTAAAATGCTGTGATTCGAAGCCACTACGAGTGGTGTTGCACCTTTTGATGCCACTTGTTCGACACGAGTCTTAAGCTCAACGTTATCCTTAATATCTTGATGGGTGAATTTAAGAATGGCATCCACTGCACCTTTACGAATCTTTTGCCCTGTGCCCAAGTCCACCCCAGATAAACGTGTCGATGCACTAAACTGAATAAACTCCGCACTAGCTGGTTCTTTAATACTTTCACCCAACTCTTTGCCAAGACTCACCACGGATTTACCTTCAGGGGTTGGGTCAGCAAAAGAGGTCAGCATGGCTGCTTGGCGTAACTCACTAGGGCTCACACCAGCCAAAGGATAAAAAGCTGTGGCTTGACGATCACCATAGGTAATCGTGCCGGTCTTATCCAACAGCAACACATCAATATCACCCGCAACTTCCACGGCTTTCCCTGATTTGGCTAAGACGTTGGCTTTTAAAGCACGGTTCATCCCCGCAATACCAATCGCAGGCAGCAAGCCTCCAATTGTGGTTGGAATCAAACATACCAATAGAGCAATCAGCAATACGATACTAATTTTGATCCCCACCATTGAACCAATAAAAGGTAAGGTTGCCACCACCACAATAAAGGTAATGGTCATGATATTGAGCAAAATACTCAACGCGATCTCATTTGGTGTTTTTTGGCGGTTTGCACCTTCAACCAAGGCAATCATACGGTCTAAGAAACTATGACCAGCCTCATTACTGACCCGAATAATAATTTCATCTGACAAAACTTTAGTCCCACCAATCACGCCTGAGCGATCGGTGTTGGCTTCACGCAATACAGGCGCAGACTCACCCGTAACAGCTGATTCATTGATGGTCGCAAAGCCTTGAATAATTTCACCATCCGCAGGAACTATCTCACCTGCTTTAACAACGACGAGATCATCTTTTTTAAGTAAATTTGCAGAAATCGTATTCGGTACCGCATTTAAATCAAGGATACGATTTGCGGTTAAGTTTTCACGTGCCTGACGCAATGATGCAGCTTGTCCTCGACCTTTGGCTTCTGCAACTGCTTCTGCATAATTAGCAAATAATACCGTCACCAATAAGATCAGACTCAAGAGCAGACCAAAACCTAAGCTAGCACTGCCCATCACGGTTGCGACAATGGTTAAGATTGTTCCCACCCAGACACATGCCATCACTGGGTTTTTAAAAGCATACTGTGGCAACAGTTTATGAAAGGTTTGTTGAATAATTTCTTTATTCAAAATATCCATCTGTTGTGTCGCATTTGAATGTTTCATTGTGTTTGCTCCCCACTTAAACTTTTATAGACAAGTAGTCAGCAATTGGCCCGATCACCAACACTGGCATGAATTGTAATAAGGTCAGAATCAACACGATCCCGATTAAGGTCAGTGCAAATGTCGGTGATTCAATATGTAAAGAACCTTTGCTTTCGGCTGCTTGAGCTTTGGTTGCTAAACTGACTGCAATCAAGACTGGAATAATCAACACGCTATAACGCCCTGCCAATAAAGCCACACTGGCACTGAGATTCCACCATAGGGTGTTATCACCTAAACCTTCAAAACCAGAACCATTGTTGGCGTAAGCAGAGACATACTCATAAAACACTTGGCTGATGCCATGGAAAGCTGGATTTGAATTCCCTGTAATGGATGGGAAAGCGATTGCGATGGCAGTCAAACCAAGAATCACCACAGGCTGTAATAAAATCACCAACGCTAACAACTTAATTTCAGTCACTTCAATTTTTCGGCCAAACAATTCAGGAGTACGTCCTGTCATCAGACCTGCAATAAAGACCGCTAAAAACAGATAAATAAAGAACTGCAATAAACCACAACCAATCCCGCCCCAAATGGCATTGATCAACATATTGCACAGTTCAACCAATCCCGTCAGTGGTGAGGCAGAGTCATGCATCATGTTGACCGAGCCGTTATTCACTTGTGTGGTCAAACTTCCCCATAATGCAGATGCATCCGCACCGAAACGAAGCTCTTTCCCTTCCATTAATGCAAGATTCGGAGTCAAGGATGATTTTTCAGTCCAGAAGGTCAGTGAAGTTGAAAGCAATGACATCAACAACATGCTACCAAAAATCATCCACATCAATTTCTTACGTTGAATAAAATGCCCAACCATAAACACCACTGACAACGGGATCAGTAAGATCGCGATCATCTCAATTACATTGGATAAAGGTGTTGGATTTTCTAAAGGCACACTACTGTTTGGGCCATACCAACCGCCACCGTTACTCCCCAATTGTTTAATCGCGACCATGGGTGCAACAGGACCGAGCGGAATATGCTGTGTTTGTACCTCAGCGCTTTGTTCTAAGATCTGCGCTGTTGGACCTGCTGAAAGTGTTGCAGGGACACCTTGAAAGGTCAGTAGCAAAGAAAAAATAAGACCTAATGGAATAAAGAATCTAAATAATGGTCGGATGATATCCATCCAGTAATTACCCAAATTAACTGTATTCCAGTCTTTCTTATCCGCACCGTCCTCCCTGCCAGATTGTAGGAATAAGGCTCTTAACATCGCTACCAGCAATGCCAAGCCAATAATAGGCGATAAATATTGCAGACCTACAATCACCGTCATTTGCGATAAATAAGACAGTTGAGCCTGTCCTGAATAATGCTGCTGATTAGTATTGGTTAGAAATGAAATGGTGGTATGCAATGCCAGATCCCAATTCATATTTGGAATATGGTCAGGATTCAGCGGCAGCCATGCCTGTGTCATCAAGATTGTGACACTTGCAGCAAGCAGTAAAATATTGCTAAAGATAAAAGCAGCAAGATATTGTCGCCAGTGCATACCGTGCTGCTTCACATTTAGAACAGCATAAATTGGTTGCTCAATCCATTTAAAGAATCGGTCACTTTTCATCGGCTTTGCCTGCATTACATCAGCAAGATAAGCACCGAGCGGATAAGCCAACAGCAAGGAAAGGATAAATACAGAAATAAATTCCCACATAGCAAATGCCATTTAAAAATAGGTCAGCTTTAGTATGGAAATTGGGGACGTAAATTCTCTATATTGAAAGAACCTGAAGACGTAAATTTTACGTAAATTATTTGAATGAAATTTAAAGTGCTTAAAAAAGATACCTAAAAAGTAAATATGGAGAAATAAATCCTAGTTTTTACAAAAAATCTTTGACCGTATGAAAAAACTTTTTCTGAAAAATGCAAAAAATAATGATTATTATTTTAAAATAATAATTTATATTTATCATTATTTTACAAATAAAAACACATATGTATATAAATTTTTTAAGATTTATTTTTGTCCGTTTTCATCCAATCCTTCGTACTGCTTAGTTCATTTAGAACATTTACTCTTATTTTAATTATGGTATTTTTGTTACATGAAGTTATAGCCAATCACGATAGATAACTTTTTTGTTGTCAGATCATAGCTTCTTAACACTTAAGAATCTTGAAGTTCAAGGAAAGATTACAATGAAATTAAAACATCTTAGCACTGCCATGATCTTAGCAACGCTACCTGCAACTGGAGTTTTTGCAGCCGCGTTAGACCGTTCAGGTCAATCTATTTCTGCTTTTTTACAGCCGGGTAATTATTTTGAAGCGGGTATTTCGGTTCTAGACCCAACTGTTAAAGGGAAAGAGGCAGGTACATCAAAAACTACTCGTAACATTAGTGATATGGGCGATGATTATTATTTCCCAAGTGCTGCATTAAAACTTCAACTCACAGATAAATTCTCTTTCGGTCTTCTTTATGACCAACCATTTGGTGCTGATGCGCAATACACAGGCAATAACGTATTTGTAGCAAGCCCTTCAGATCCTATTCTTGGTAGCCTACCAATTACAACTGGTGCCCTAGGTGGGACTCAAGGTGGAACATCTGTTGAAGTTGATAGCCAAAACATCTCGATGATTTTCGGCTTCCAACCAACTGAAAACTTTAATTTCTATGGTGGTGGTGTTTATCAGACTATTAAAGGGAATGTTCAATTACGAGGCTCAGCATACAGCGTATATAACGGTTACGATGCATCTATTCCAGAGGATGGTGCTGCTGGTTGGTTAGCAGGTGCTGCTTTCCAAATTCCTGAAATTGCACTTAAAGCATCTATTACTTATCGCTCGGAAATCGACCATAAAATCAATGCAAATGAGACAATTGCTCTTGCTGATGCAATTGGCGCAAATTCAGCAATGTTAGGTGGTGCAATTACACAATTGGTTCAAGCTGGTCAATTAACTGCTGCCCAAGCTGGTGCTATTCAGCAAACAATTGGTAAAGCAGTTGCTGCGAATCAGTTAGAAGGTCAAACAAAAATTACCACCCCTCAATCGGTTAACTTAGATTTCCAAACAGGTATCATGGCGAACACCGTTGCATTTGCAAATGTACGCTGGGTAAACTGGAAAGACTTCTCTATTCGTCCATATAAGTTTGGCAAAGTTTCAGAAGCTGTCGGTGGCTTAGTTGGTCGTCCAAATGGCTTTAACTTAGTTGAATACTCTGATGACCAATGGTCTGTAAACGCAGGTGTTGGCCGTAAGCTCAGCGAGCAATGGGCGGGTAACGTTTCTGTAGGTTGGGATTCTGGCGCAGGTAATCCTGTAACTACACTTGGTCCAACAGAAGGTTATTGGAACGTGGGTGTAGGTCTTCAATATAGCCCTACTCCTGCAACATTTATTGCTGGTGGCGTGAAGTACTTCTGGTTAGGCGATGCTAAAGCGCAAACTGGTGCTCAAGCAGGCGGTAATGACTATGTTGCTGAGTTTGAAGATAACAAAGCAATCGCATATGGTTTAAAAATTGGTTATAAATTCTAATTAGAGTTTATAAAAGAAAGGTCATCTTAGGATGACCTTTTTTATTGTGCTTTAATAAATAAAATCAAAATAATAGATCAATATCTAACAATCATTTGAAACCTAAGAACCACCAAGATAAAACTTGAATGCTCAACTATTTTTCGTGACCTTGCCAGTTCATTTATTGACATTTGTAAAATATTTAAGCGAATAAAAATTATGTTACTTTCCGCGCCATTCTGTTACAAAGTGATTTGAGAGAACATATTAATGAAGCTGAATGCTATTCAAACGGCTCTACTACTTAGCTTAGTACCAACAACGACAACATTTGCCGCAGCACTGGATCGCTCAGGTCAATCAATTGCAGCTTTTTTACAGCCAAACAATTATTTTGAAGCGGGTATTACAGTTCTTGATCCAAATGTATCAGGTAAGGACATATCTCAAAACAATACTGGGAATATGGCGAATCATTACTACTCGCCAAATGCGGCCCTAAAAATTCAAGCAACGGATAAATTCTCGATTGGTCTTATTTATGACCAGCCTTATGGAGCAGATGCAGAATATACGGGCAAAAGTAACTTTATTGAAAGTCGCCCTGTTCCCTTTAAAGGTGGTACATCCGTTACAGTTGATACTGAAAACTTAAACCTGCTATTTGGTTACCAACCAAATCAAAACTGGAACCTGTATGCTGGTGCGGTTTATCAAACCTTAGACAGCACCGTGTTATTACGTGGCCAAAGCTATAGTGCCTATAGTGGTTATGATTTTAAAACTGGTAAAGATGAAGCTGTAGGTTGGTTAGCTGGTGTTGCCTATCAAATTCCTGAAATTGCACTCAAGGCTTCATTAACTTATCGTGCCAAGATCAAGCATGAAATGAATGCCTATGAAACGCATGGTGTAGCAGGCATGACAGGCAATGCGGGTTTTGATGCAATTTTAAATAAAATTAATCATTCAGAAGGCACCACTGAAATCACCACCCCTCAATCGGTTAATCTTGATTTCCAAACAGGGATTATGGAAAACACGGTTGCCTTTGCGAATTTACGTTGGGTGAATTGGAAAGACTTTGCCATTCGTCCATATAAATTTGGTGCAGCTTCGACTCTCCCTCCAATCGTTGCTTCAACAGGTAAAAAAGACGGTTTTGATCTGGTAGCCTATACCGAAGATCAATATTCAGTGACTGCAGGTGTTGGTCGTAAAATTAATGATCAATGGGCTGGTAATGTATCAGTCGGTTGGGACTCTGGCGCAGGTAATCCTGTGACGACATTAGGTCCAACTGAAGGTTACTGGAATGTCGGTGTCGGCGTTCAATATAGCCCGACGCCTGCGACCTTTATTGCGGGTGGTGTGAAATACTTCTGGCTTGGCGATGCGAAAGCGCAATCAGGTTCTCAATTCAATACACCAGGCTATGTAGCTGAATTTGAAAATAACGATGCAATCGCATATGGTTTAAAGATTGGTTATAAATTCTAACTATCGACCCAAAATAAAAGGCGCTATTTAGCGCCTTTTATTTTTCAATTTTCCCCAACATACTTAAAAGAAAGCTGAGGAGAATTCATTATTCTGGAATATCACGTTGTGATACAGAACGAATCGCCTGTTTTAACGCTTCATAACCATGTAATGGTGGGAATTGTGGAAACTCAGCAATCACATTTGCAGGCGCATCAAACAAGAAGCCATGATCAGCTTCACCTAGCATAGTCGTATCATTATAAGAATCACCTGCCGCAATGACGCGGAAGTTTAAACCGTGTAATGCTTTTACCGCTTGACGCTTTTGATCAGGTTGACGCAACTTATATGCGGTGATCATGCCATTTTCGTCAGTTTCAAGCTTGTGACAGAAAATCGTTGGCCATCCCAATTGCTTCATCAATGGATGCGCAAACTCATAAAAAGTATCAGATAAAATAATCAATTGAAAATGAGTACGTACCCATTCCACGAACTCTTTTGCCCCTTCGAAAGGCCCCATATCAGCAATCACAGCTTGAATATCATTTAAACCTAAACCATGCTGTTTCAAGATATTCAGACGTTGAGTCATCAACACATCGTAATCTGGAATATCACGTGTAGTTGCTTCAAGTTCTTTAATCCCTGTTTTTTTTGCAAAGTTGATCCAAATTTCTGGAACTAAAACCCCTTCAAGATCTAGGCATACGATTTCCATGCTTATCCAACTATCCTATGTGTTAAAAATTGCGCTAGTTTAACATGGAGAGCTGTTCAAGAATCGCTCTTTTTTCATGGTCTAACCATAGATTTTTTGAATAAGAATTTGCTTGGTGGACATATCCGACTCGACATAATTGCATTACTATATGGCGTAGTGTGTCGTGTATACGATAAAGACCGATGATCATAAAAGGCAACGCGTTATGACTTTAAACTTGGATCAAATCAATACAGAATTTGGCAATGATGCTGAAAAACTAGTTGAATGGGCATTGAGCTTAAATGAAAAAGCTATTGTGACAACTAATTTTCGTCCATTTGAAGCTGTCATTTTACATATGTTGACCCGTGTCAAACCTGATATCCAAGTGGTATGGATGGATAATGGCTACAACACCGAAACAACCTATAAGTATGTTGATGAGATTACAAAACTTTTGAATCTAAATCTTCTGACTTATTTGCCAAAACGCTCACGTGCACATCGCGAAGCACTGGAAGGCACTGTTCCAGCATTGGATGATCCAAAGCATGAAGCTTTTACTGCTGAAGTAAAATTAGAACCTTTTGAGCGTGCATTACGAGAAACTGCACCCAAAGTTTGGTTTACGGCATTACGTGCAACTGACACAGCTGTCCGCGCAGAAATGGACCCAGTGAGCATTAATCCAGATGGTCTTATCAAGGTTGCACCATTATTAAAATGGACTTCAAAAGACCTGTGGGAATATATGCAAAAACATAATTTACCTGATAATGAAGATTATTTTGATCCGACAAAAGGTGAAGAGCATCGCGAATGCGGTTTGCATCTAAACCACTAAATCCCCCTTTCCATTAAAACAAAACCACTGATTCGTCAGTGGTTTTGTTTTTTATGACTCGCTTGTCTAAAGTCATATTTTAACCAGAACAAACAGTATATACTGCGCAGAACGGTTCCAATAATTCTAATAAGAGCTCCATGAGAGTATCTTAGAAAAAATGCGATGAGAGGCTAGGTCAGCTATGCGCCCACTACACCCAATTGATTTTATCTTTCTCTCGCTAGAGAAAAGGCAACAACCTATGCATGTAGGTGGATTGTTTTTATTCGAGCTTCCAGAGAATGCTTCACCGACGTTTGTGCACGATCTAGTCAATGAAATTCGCCAATCAAAAAGTATCCCTGTTCCACCATTTAACAATCAGTTGAATGGTTTGTTTTGGGGAGAAGACAGTGAGTTTGATCTAGACCATCATTTCCGCCATATTGCGCTACCAAATCCAGGGCGTATCCGTGAACTGCTGGTGTATATTTCACAACAGCATAGCTCTTTAATTGATCGTGCCAAGCCACTTTGGACCTGTGACATTATTGAAGGCATTGAAGGCAACCGTTTTGCCATGTACTTCAAAATTCACCATGCAATGGTGGATGGCGTGGCAGGTATGCGTCTGATTGAAAAATCACTCTCTCAAGATCCAAATGAAAAGCATGTGGTACCATTATGGTGTGTGGAAGGAAAACGAACCAAACGTTTGAAAGCACCAAAACCACCAACGGTGAGTAAAATTAAAGGCGTGATGGAAGGGATTAAATCTCAGCTTGAGGTTGCTCCTAAGGTCATGCATGAACTGTCACAAACCATCTTTAAAGAGATTGGTAAAAATCCTGATTATGTATCAACGTTTCAGGCACCGCCTTCAATTCTAAACCAGCGTGTTAGCTCTTCACGTCGATTTGCTGCGCAATCTTTTGAACTCGGTCGTTTCCGTCGTATTGCCAAATCTTTGGGTGTAACGCTCAATGACGTGATTCTAGCGGTATGTTCAGGTGCTTTACGTGAATATCTGATCAGTCATAACAGCTTGCCAAAGAAACCTTTAATTGCAATGGTTCCTGCATCTTTACGTACTGACGATTCTGATGTCAGCAACCGTATTACCATGATTTTGGCAAATCTTGCGACCCATATTGAAGATCCAATTGAACGTCTAGAAATCATTCGTCGTAGCGTACAGAACTCAAAACAGCGTTTTAGCCGTATGACTGCCAATGAAATTTTAAATTATAGTGCGGTTGTGTATGGTCCAGCTGGTTTAAACATTGCATCAGGCATGCTACCTAAACGTCAGGCATTTAACCTTGTCATCTCAAACGTACCCGGTCCGCGTGAACCACTCTACTGGAATGGTGCCAAACTAGATGCGCTCTACCCTGCATCAATTGTGATGGATGGTCAGGCACTGAATATCACCATGACCAGTTATTTAGATAAACTGGAAGTCGGCTTGATTGCATGTCGTAATGCTTTGCCTAAAATGCAAAACCTACTGACACATTTAGAAGAAGAAATTCAACATTTTGAACAAGCCATTCAAAACTTGCCACAACAGAAAGTTGCGAATTAATTGTAGAGAAAAAATTAAGGGGCTTTCGTTAGCCCCTTATTTTTTAATTGTGCGACAACGCTGTAAAAGCTGATGGCAGGCTGAACGAATCATTGCCGTGGTAATTGGAACTTCTTTACCTTGGCTATCTACCATATAACATGTGTTTACAGGATTACTGTCTAATACATGCTTAAAACCGTGACTTACTAATCTTTCACTTACATTCATAATTAGATACCTCATATTATTTGCTAAGGCACCGAAAAGTACCTATGGCTCATTCTATGTTCCTAGTATTTAAAATTCATGATAGAAAGTAAAATTTCAGTTGTAACAAGGATTAAGCGAAATCTTGTTACAACTTTAGGTCAAAATGATATCGTATTGCTCTTGCGTATATAGATTTTCCACTTGGAATTTGATCACACGATTCACAAAATGTTCTAGATCCGCGACAGCTGGGGCTTCTGCTGTTAATAGCCGATCTATCACGGCTGGATGCGCAACGACAGTAAAGCCACCCTTGGAATCAAATGCACGCGCATAACGCATGATCTCTCGAAATATTTCGTAACATACTGTCTCTGCTGTCTTCACATAGCCCCGCCCTTGGCAGGTTGGACATGATTCACAAAGCAAATGCTCCAATGATTCACGAGTCCGTTTACGTGTCATTTCAACTAAACCCAGCTCTGAAACTTGGGTAATTTTAGTTTTCGCATGATCGCGTTCCAGCATTCTTTCAAACTGACGCATTACTTCTTCACGATGCTCAGCTTCTTGCATGTCGATAAAATCAATAATCAGAATACCACCCAAATTACGCAGACGTAGTTGTCTTGCGATCACTTGAGTTGCTTCCATATTGGTTTTAAATACTGTGTCTTCTAAGCTACGGCCGCCAACATATGAGCCTGTATTGACATCAATCGTAGTCATCGCTTCGGTCTGATCAATCATCAGATAGCCGCCAGACTTGAGTGCGACACGGGTCTGCAATGCTTTTTGAATATCCTCTTCGACGTTATACAAATCGAAAAGTGGCTTTTCACCCGGATAATGAATTAGACGACTTTGAATCGTGGGAACAAACTCCTCAACAAACTCACTGAGCTTGCCATGGATCTCGCGTGAATCGACATAGATCTTCGCCGTTTCATCACTGGCTAAATCTCTAATAATACGTTGCGGTAAAGGCAGTTCTTCAAAGATCAGTTCAGCAGTTGCCGCTTCTTTTTGTTTGCGCTGAATAAATTCCCAGAGTTTACTGAGATAACACATATCTTGTGCAATCGCAGCTTCATCAACGCCTTCAGCCGCAGTACGAACAATCACACTGCCCGGCAAATTATGTTCTGCCTGAATATGTTCAATGATACTACGTAGGCGATCGCGCTCCTCTTCAGACTCAATTCGCTGCGACACACCAATGTGATTGCCATACGGCATGAGCACGAGATAGCGCGATGGGATCGAAAGATCGGTACTTAGACGAGCTCCTTTGGTCCCTAGCATATCTTTCATGACTTGGACAGTGAGCATCTGCCCCGGATGTAACAGCTCAAAAACGTTTGGTGTCGGTTGCGAACGCGACCACACCATATCGTTAATATGCAAAAAAGCGGTTCGAGACAAACCAATATCAACAAAGGCAGCCTGCATACCCGGCAGTACACGAACCACTTTACCCTTGTAGATATTACCCACTAACCCACGTTTTACAGTTCGCTCAACGAATAATTCATTGACCGTACCATTTTCAATCAATGCCACACGACATTCCATCGGCGTGACGTTAATCAGCAACTCTTCTGCCATAACAAACTCAAAATTTTATAAAAATTCTTATAACCGAAAGTGTCGTTCCCTGTATTGAAATACTTAGGTTTTAACGCTTTCTAATAACTGTGCAATCTCATGCAAAGGCAAACCGACGACATTGCTATAACTGCCTCGAATTTGTGGAATATATTGTGCTGCAATTCCTTGTATCGCATAGGCACCTGCTTTACCAATCGGTTCGCCCGTTGCCCAATATTTTTCCATTTCCGCATGACTGAGTTGCTGTAACTCAACTTGCGTTCTCACCACTGTACTTAATATCTGAGCCGAACTTGCGACACAAATTCCGGAATAGACATCATGCCATTGCCCAGAAAGCATCGACCAGATGGAAAAAGCATGTTGCTTTGACGCTGGCTTACCAATGATCTGCCCAGCAAAACTTAAACTGGTATCTGCCGCAATCACAATTGCGTCAGTATATTTATTTAAAACAACTTGTGCCTTCTCTCGCGCCAAGCGCTCAACATAATGCTCGACACTTTCTCCATCATGCACCGTCTCATCGACATCTGGACTATAGATTTCAAAATCCAAGCCTAGTTGCTGTAGTAGCTCCTGCCGACGAGGCGAGCTTGATGCGAGAATTATATGCGCCATTTATGTAAGCAATAATAAACCAATGGCCATACCAGTACACTTGTCACAACAGGCTGCCAATGGCGCGCAATCGAAAAATGTGTACCAGCAATGGTCTGGCTTATCCATAAAAAAGTAATATGTGCAACAATCGCAATCACCGCGATGACCCACGAATTCCCAAACGTGAGAATACGTCGTTCACGAATTAAATAGCGAATACCAAAACTGATCAGCACAAAACTCAGCGCATTTAAACCGAACGGCGCATCAAGCAGCAGGTCTGCAAAAAGCCCCATACCAAAAGCAAACCAGACACCACACCATACAGGCTGATAGAGAATCCAGAACAGCATAATCATCAACATGATGGATGGTCGCCAACCCGAGGCCTCATAGGCCATTGGATAAACCATCAATACAGAACCAATCACGATGGATAGGATAATCATCCATAACGGATCTTTGCGTTTCTCATAATTGAGCTTAGCGATCGGCATACGGTTGCTCCTGCGCTAAGGATTCAGAGAACAGCACCACCACATGATGACCACTGGCAAGTTGAGCAGCGGGTGTAACATCAATTTCAGCAAACTCACCCGAAGTATGACGACTGACTTTAGACACAGTCCCCACTAAATAACCTGCTGGGAAATGTTCGCCTAAACCTGAACTAAAGACTTTGTCCCCAACCTGAATATTGGCACTGGTTGGTACATATTCCATTTTGAGTTGACCCAAATCGCCAGTACCCGAAATGATCGCACGCATACCAGTACGTTCTAAACGTACAGACAATGAATGCTCCTTATCAGACAGCAACATGATACGGGCACTATGTGGATAGACATTAATGATCTGCCCCATAATCCCTTTATCGTCTAGAACTGTTTGTCCAACGCTGAGATGATCAACTGAACCACGGTTCACGATAATAATATGCCGTAACGGGTCTGCATCCGTTCCAATCACTTCCGCAATTTGCATACGTCCATCAATAATCAATGGCGTATCCAAAAGCCCTCTTAAGCGGTTATTTTCCGCAGAGAGTTCTGACAGTTTTTGGAGGCGGACTTGTGCTTGTAGCAGTTCAGCTTGCATTGCGGTGTTTTCACGACGCAATTGCGCTTCAGATTTGGTTTGTTGGTTAAGCCATTCTCGCGACAGTACAGGATAGCTTGCCAGCGCATAAATTGGATTATACGCGGCGTACAAGACATCCCTTGCAGGTTGAATTACATAAGGCATGCGCCAATCAAAGAAAAGCACCACCAAACATGTAATCACCGCAATGACAAATGAGCGAAAAGATGGCGGTTGTCTTGAAAAAAGATTCGGTTGCACCGCCTAGTCCTTATGATTTAACCAACGAAAAGCATGTCGTGGTTTGGATTGTCAAAGAACTCTAATACTTTACCGCCACCACGAGTGACACAAGTTAAAGGATCATCTGCAACAATTACAGGCAAACCTGTTTCTTGCGCAAGCAATTTATCCAGGTTACGCAATAATGCACCACCACCTGTCAACACAATACCGCGCTCTGCAATATCCGAAGATAATTCAGGAGGCGTTTGCTCTAGTGCAGATTTAACAGCACTCACAATGCTTTGTAACGGATCAGAAATGGCCTGCGTAATTTCATCAGAAGTCACCGTAATCGCGCGAGGTACACCCTCAGCCAAGTTACGACCGCGAACTTCGATCTCTAGGGTCTTGCCATCAGCAACAGCCATACCCACTTCTTTTTTAATGACTTCGGCTGTCGTTTCCCCGATCACACAACCGTGTGCTTTACGCACATAATTGATGATTTGCTCATCAAATACATCACCACCGATACGTAAAGAATCAGCGTAGACACAACCTTGTAATGAAATGATTGCAATTTCAGTGGTACCACCACCAACATCGACAACCATCGAACCACATGCTTGCTCAACAGGCATACCCGCACCAATCGCAGCAGCCATTGGCTCTTCGATTAAACGTACATCACGCGCACCTGCATTAAATACAGCCTCGCGAATCGCACGACGCTCAACCAATGTCGATTTACAAGGTACACAGACCACAACACGCGGTGCTGGCGGGAATAAACGCTTTTCATGCACTTTGCCAATGAACTGATTCAACATGGTCTCAGTGACTTCGAAATCAGCAATCACACCGTCTTTCATCGGACGAATTGCTGAAATATTCGCTGGTGTACGGCCTAACATTTGTTTAGCATCAATACCTACAGCGGCAACAATTTTTTGTGAACCACTGTGACGAATTGCCACAACAGTTGGTTCATTTAATATAATGCCACGGCCTGGTGCATAAATAAGTGTATTTGCAGTACCTAAATCAATGGCTAAATCCGGCGAAAACAAGCCAATTAGTCGTTTTAGAATCACGGGGGCGTTCTCAATTAAACTTTGTGTGAATACAAGGTGGCAACTTTAACTAAATGTGATGATTTGAACAAGTCAATCGCTTATTATAACGCACGATATTTTGAAATTTTTTAATACTGAATTAGGTAAAGTTATGTCTACATCATCAGATGCTCAGCAGACAACTGACTTAAATGCGCAAACGGTCTCGCAAATTGCACACCTTGCACGTTTATCTCTCAATGACACGCAATCTGCTGAATATGCTCAAAGTTTAAATAAAATCCTTGGCATGATGGAAAGCTTGAAAGGCATTAATACCGATGATGTTGAGCCTTTAAAGAGCCCATTTGACAACCCGCAACCCTTACGCGCTGACGTTGTGACTGAAAGCAACCATCGTGATGAATATCAAGCGGTCGCACCTGCTACAGAAGCAGGTTTATACCTCGTACCTCGCGTAATTGAATAAGTTTTATTCGATTAGTCAATATTTTATATTTAGAATGTAAAGAAATTTTTCATATGACAGATTTACATCGCTTATCAATCCGTGAACTCTCTGAAGGCTTAAAAACAGCCCAATTTTCATCACGCGAATTGACTGAACATTATTTAAAGCGTATTGCCCAAATTGACCCGAAAGTAAAAAGTTATGTGACGGTCACCGCAGAACAAGCACTTGCTGAAGCGAATGCAGCCGATGCTGCACTTAAAGCAGGCAATGCACACGCGCTGGCAGGTATTCCACTTGCCCACAAAGATATTTTTTGTACCCAAGGCATTAAAACCACTGCGGGTTCAAAAATGCTGGATAACTTCATTTCACCTTATGATGCAACTGTAGTTGCAAAAGCTAAAGCTGCGGGTCTCGTGACTTTAGGTAAGGTGAACATGGATGAATTCGCCATGGGTTCAACTTCTGAAAACTCTTATGTCGGTGCAACATCTAACCCTTGGGCGCTGGATCATGTTCCGGGTGGTTCATCAGGTGGTTCTGCAGCAGCCGTAGCGGCTGATCTCGCGCCAATCGCAACAGGTACTGATACAGGTGGCTCAATTCGTCAACCTGCTTCATTCTGCGGCTTAACAGGCTTAAAACCAACCTATGGTCGTGTATCTCGCTTCGGTATGATTGCGTATGCATCATCACTCGATCAAGGCGGTCCAATGGCACGTTCTGCGGAAGACTGTGCTTATTTGATGAATGTGATTGCGGGTCACGATGCCAAAGACTCCACTTCGATCAACAAAGAAGTGGATGATTATGTTGCTAACCTAAATGGCACAGCAGTGAAAGGTTTACGCATTGGTATTCCAAAACAGTACTTCAATGTTGCTGGTTTAGATGCCGATGTGAAAGCACGCGTTGAAGAGTCATTGAAAAAGCTTGAAGAGATGGGCGCTATCTTGGTTGAGATTGACCTCAACATGACTGAAGCCTATGTGCCGACTTACTACTTGATCGCGCCTGCGGAAGCTTCTTCGAACCTGTCACGTTTTGACGGCGTACGTTATGGCTACCGTTGTGAAAACCCTGTGGACTTGATGGACTTGTACAAGCGTTCACGTTCAGAAGGTTTTGGTGCTGAAGTACAACGTCGTATCTTGATCGGGACTTATGCCCTTTCTGCGGGTTACTACGATGCATATTATGTGAAAGCACAAAAAGTACGTCGTTTGATTCAGCAAGATTTCCTCAAAGCATTTGAAAATGTTGACGTGATTGCTGCGCCATCTGCACCAACCACTGCCTATAAGATCGGTGCGAACCTTAGCCCGACTGAAATGTATTTAGGCGATATCTATACCCTTGCTGTGAACTTGGCAGGTCTACCAGCCATCAACGCACCTGTTGGTTTTGATAAAGACAGCTTGCCTGTGGGCTTACAGTTGATTGGTAACTACTGGTCAGAATCACAATTGCTTTCGATTGTGCATCAATATCAACAAAATACAGACTGGCATACCAAACGTGCGGCAATTGCTGAGGAGAATGCATAATGACTGAAGCTCAAAAGTTAAAGCTTATTGACGGTTGGGAAGTCGTTATCGGGATCGAGATCCATACTCAGTTGGCGACCAAGTCTAAAATCTTCTCAGGTTCATCGACTGAATTTGGTCAAGACCCAAATACACAAGCCAGCCTTGTTGATTTAGCCATGCCGGGTGTATTGCCTGTATTGAATGCCGAAGTGGTTGATCTCGCGATTCGCTTTGGTTTGGGTATCGATGCCTATATCGACCAAGCCTCTGTGTTTGCGCGTAAGAACTACTTCTATCCAGATTCGCCAAAAGGCTACCAGATCAGCCAAATGGACAATCCGATTGTGGGCTTGGGTCATATCGACATCCAGCTTGAAGATGGTACTGTGAAGCGTATTGGCGTGACTCGTGCCCATCTTGAAGAAGATGCAGGTAAATCGATTCATGACCAGTTCGAAGGAATGTCGGGTATCGACTTAAACCGTGCTGGTACGCCATTGCTTGAAATCGTATCTGAGCCAGATATGCGTTCGGTTGAAGAAGCGGTTGCCTACATCAAATCGATTCACACCCTTGTGCGTTGGTTAGGTATTTCTGACGGTAACATGGCAGAAGGTTCATTCCGTGCCGACTGTAACGTGTCGTTGCGTCGTCCGGGTCAACCTTTTGGTACGCGTTGCGAGTTGAAAAACCTCAACTCATTCCGTTTCATTGAGCAAGCGATCAATGTTGAAATTGAACGCCAAATGGAAATCTTGGAATACGGCGGCGAAATTGATCAGGAAACCCGTTTGTTCGATCCGAACAAGATGGAAACCCGTTCAATGCGTTCAAAAGAAGAAGCGAACGACTATCGCTACTTCCCAGATCCAGACTTATTGCCAGTGATCATTGCTGACGAGCAAATCGAAGCAGCACGCGCTGCCCTTCCAGAATTGCCTAAAGCACGCCGTGCACGCTTTATTGCTGAATTCGGTGTGACTGAGTACGATGCACATGTATTGACGCTGTCACGCGAAATGGCGGATTTCTACGAAGCAGTTGTGGCTGCTGCTGGCGGTGCGAAGCAAGGTAAAGTCTCTGCAAACTGGGTAATGGGTGAATTCTCAGGTGCTTTAAACAAAGCAGGTCTAGAATTGGCGGACTCTCCTGTTTCTGCTGAGCAGTTGGGTGGCATGATCGCGCGTATTGTCGACAACACCATTAACGGCAAAATTGCGAAGCAAGTGTTTGGCTTTATGTGGGAAGCAGAAGGAAAATCTGCGGATGACATTATTGCTGAGAAAGGCTTAAAGCAAGAAACCGATACGGGCGCGATTGAAGCGATTATCAAAGAAGTGCTTGCAGCCAATGAAAAAATGGTTGAAGAGTACAAGTCTGGTAAAGAAAAAGCCTTTAACGGTCTGGTTGGTCAAGTCATGAAAGCTGCAAAAGGTAAAGCTAACCCAGCTCAAGTGAATGAACTCATGAAGAAATTGATTGGTTAAACTGATCTGATTTCAAAAGAAAACCCGCTTTAAAGCGGGTTTTTATTATTCAGAGGCTAATAAGAATATCTCTTCTGCGACTAAACCATCTTTAACATACAATCGTGGCGTATCAACCTCATCAATACCTTCTAGAAGTAGAGCTGCTTTTGCTTGGTCAAATGATTTTTTAACAGATAAACCAAAGCTTAAAGATGAATAAAATTGTGCTGAAAAATATTGTGCTGCTTCATCACTAATAGTATTACTCATACCAATTGCACAATCGACATGCTCCGTAACTAAATCAGCCTGATTGTAAGAAAAACATGTATTAAAAAACACCAATCTGAGATTCTCATTTGCTACACTCATAGCTTGAACAATAGCATCTAGTGAAACCAACTTTGTTTGATCATTTTTATCCATAAGAACTAGCTCATCATTATCACTTCCATGCCCACTAAAATGAACAATAGTAGGTTCACATGTATTGATATGTTGAAGAATATCTCCTGGTCTTACAGCCCAGCGTGATTCTAAAATTAATGATTCTCTATGACGAGCTTTACTGATTTGTTCTTCTATACCACGAACTTCAATATCAAGGCTTAATTGAGCTTGATCTCTAGGGTTAGAAGCTAGAAAAAGAACTGTTATCTTTTTCGGAAGTTCTTTTAATTTTTTAATTTCATATTCATGGTGCTTAACAGTCATAGTTAAACTATTCATTAAATTGTTCTGTTGTCTATTTAACTCTTCAGATTTTCTTTGATTTTGTTTTGAAATTTTATTTTCCTCATTGATAATTTTAGTAGTATATTCATTTTTCTTCTTCTGTTGGTTTGCAATATCTTTTTGTAGCTTAGCAATATTATCTTGGTTTTTAGATATTATAGTTTCACAACGATCGATCTCTTTGATCTTTGAATTAATTAATAAAATTGATTTAGTACTACTTATTTGTTTTCTAAGAGAAATCATTCTGGCATTTTCTCTAGAAATACTTAATGTTTCTTTGCTAATTTTTTCATTTAGTTGCAAAATTTTTTTTGCGCAATCTTGCTCTGATCGTCTGTATGAATCTAATAAAGACATTTTTCTATTCCCCCTATTAACTTTATGATTTAAATTTATTTAAATTCAACTCTAACAGCTGTATAATTATAAGTATTATTCCTACACTTTAATATAGAACTGTATTAATTTTTCTCACAAGTAGACAGTATAATCTTTTTAACTTAACATCCACATTATTTAAAAAATTAGTATTGTCTTCTTTCAATAAATATATCTAAACTTAAAGTCCTTGTAATTGAGCCTCACACCCAGCCCATTCATTAATATTACGCAGATATTTTAATGGTTTCAGCTCAATTCTTTCACCCGTCGATAAAATTTCGTGAACTTCTAAAGAACATTGATTACCACCTTCACGATCAAGCAGCTCATAATTCTTGTTTGATGCAAACTTATAAACTGCTTCTACACTACAGCCACGTAACTCTGTACCAGTGTGATAACTTTTATATGCACTTAAAGCAATAAAACGTTCTGATGGTATTTTAAATTCCGCAAATTGAATATTTTTAGGTGGATAAGGCATATTTAACGATTTAGGTTTGTACCGAGCCTCCCCCCCTAATACACCAATACTTTCAACTTCTGGTGACATTAAAAACTTGGGTTGCATTGAGGTTATACATCCATTCGGATATAGTCTTACACTAAAATTTTGGCCTTGCTCTATACGGATATTACTAGCTAAACTATCAATTGAATCTTGATATAGTTTATGGCCGATTAATTTTTTTGATTGGTTCACAACACTAGCCGTACAGCCAGCAAGCAGCGTAATTACAAGAATAAGCAATGTTTTTTTCATAGTTTATAAAAAAGAACTAAAATTAGTGTAAATTCTAGCAAACAACATTGCTGATACAAGGTATCTTAGCTGCTATTTTTTATCCTTTGATAAAGGCCGCGAGAAACCAGCATCAAATGACTCATCACTGCCCTCTTAACACACCCAACTTATTCCAGATATCAGGTGTTAGAAAAGTCGTGACCAATTTATTTAAATCAATATAACGCAAGGTGCCTTGCAACTGCTGTCTAACCGCAGGGTCTTTGACAATATCCTGACCTGCACTCTGACCTAACTGCTGAAAAGCCTGTCCGACTGCTTGAATGCCTTCAGCTTTAATCACGGCTTTGGTCTGCGTCGAACACTGCTCCACAATCACACGCTGTAACACCTGCGCCAGTTTCTGATCCAACTGAGTTTTCTGCTCAGGCGTAACATTACTGAAAGACTTTAAATCTGGATGCGCAGCCAAAGCACTAAAAGTCCATTGCAAAACCGTGGTCTTATCCGCTGCTGTCGTGGCTTTCACTAAACAATCACTCAGTTGATCGACTGTTGGCCCTGCCATCGCTATTTGGGTTGTACCCAACACAGCCGCAGCCATGAACACAGAACGACTCAAATGAGAAAATTTACGGCGGGCAGAAGTATAAACACGAGACATAAGCACAGTTCCAAATTGCAATCTTTCCCTTTGTATCATGCTCTGGCTAGATCATCTGTTATGAGGCTGTAAATTGCGTAAGTCCTCGCCTCTAAAGCTTTGGCAAAATGTAAAAGCGTTCATTGTTGTAAATTCTCAACCTGCACCCTCATAATCCCATTCTTCTGGAATATTCGGCTGCTCAGGTGCTTTATTTAAGTCAATATTCAAGTTGCGGCTGCCCTTAAACGATTTCTCACCAGAATCTGACGCAGGTGATACATCCAAACTATAGCGATAACGGAACTGCCAAAGCATCGGCTTGATAGGACGAATATCCAGACTTAAACCATCTTCATCATGGCACTTGCCTTTAGAGCTTTCATAGTCCTGTTCAGAGAAACAGGCACGAATCATACGGTTAAAACTAAAAGGATAATTTTCAATAAAGCGATGCGTCTTACCTGAATCCTTTAACTCATAAAAGCTGGCACGTTCAATTCCTGCCCCACCACCCGAATACATTTCTGAAAAGGTATCAATCACTGCAACGGCATAACGGTTTTGATCCATTGGAAACAATTTAGGAAAAATATATTGCCCCGATCTAGCCATCTCCTCCGCGGGTGCTAACGGGATATTCCATTGGTGCAACAGTTTTAAACCAGTAGTCGAACGAACGAACTGGGCAATATTTCCTTCCGATAATAACCATAGAGCTTGATCAGGTGTTTTTAAACTCAACCATTGCGCTTGCTGCTGACATAGGTCTTTCACCTGTTCACAGAGTTGTGTCTGTTCCGTTGCACTCAGTTGCCCCTTTTTAAAGTCAAGAATCTGTAAAGGTGCCGCAAAAACAGATGTACCAAAACAGGCGAATGTCCCCACCAAAATCATTGTAGCCAGTGCAATCTTATTCTTCAGCATGATATTTCCTTAGGCTATTTTTATCTCTACACAGTATTATTTGACAATCGCTTCAACCTGATCAAGCTCCCATACCCCACCTGCAGCAAGTCCCTTACACATCCCTGTCCACATATCTTTGGTATGCACAAATTTCTGCCCATCCCACACCCATTCATCACTCGACCAACAATCACCAATACCACGCCCTTTCTGTGAGCTACTGATAATACCCGCATAAAACTCGGAGGCATGTTCAGTCACGAAATTCGGTTTTGTCGAGAGTGATTCATCCAACACCCATGCGCCAGATCCTTCGTTATAAGCACCACGCCAACACAAGGTCATGGCCAATACTTTTTTATTGGTCAGTTTATACAGCTCAATCGCTTGCGGCTTTGTTTCATCACCATCATAAATCCCTTCACAAAAACCCTCCTGTTTTGGCGTCGGCTGTGCTGCCATCAAATTACGATATAACGCAGCATAACGTTTATTGTTTGGCTGCAAAGTCAGATAAGGCTTATTCGGGGTTTTAATCTGTTTTACCGTGAATTTTGGCTGTGCAGCCAAGACATGCGACTCATCCGCTTTGCCCTTTTTAATCAATGCGCCAACAGTACCAACACGCTTTTGAAAATCATCCATTTTCAATAAGATTGCGGTCATACCCAAATCCGAAATTTGCCATTGCAAGTTCGCATTTTTAAAAATGATTCCGGTCTTTTTCTTGGATTGCTGCAATAAGGCATTAACTTGTTGTCCAGACAATCGCCCCATTAACGGAAATTCAGTTCCTTCAAACGAGACCGCACCCAAATCTTTACCATTCACATAGAAATGAATATTTTTAAGCTTAGCTAGTGGAAAAGAGGGCTCTTCATAGCGTGCTAATGCAAATTCCACTTGAACAGGCTGCCGTGCACCCGCCTGACGCGTCAAAAGTAGAGAAGCAGGCTCGTTGCGATATTCCTCATTCTGATAACCTGCGGCACGACAAGTGCCTGTGTTACTACAATAAATTTCCCAATCTTGGTGCGAGAATGAAATCCCCTTAATGTCTTGGGCAAAAGCACTAGAACTCATCGCAATAAAGCAACAGGCTGAAAAGATCTTGTTCATAAGACGTATTTCTCAATGCAATTTATTTATTATTCATTCAAAATATTCTAAATCTTTTAAATTGATCGCTTTGTAGGTTCTTGTATTCAAGAATATGTTAATTTGAAATGAAACTCAAAACACTGAATTAAAATGAAAATAGCCCACACTGTCTCTATTATTTTACTGTCTGGCTCAACTGCGATGGTGCATGCTGAGGTACATAATTTCAAACCGATCTTTCCCAAATTCTCAAATACAGCACAGCAACGCCAAGCCGAAAATCAGATCTATGCACTCGGTGAGGTATCCTTTGCTAACGATGTCCGTGTTCCCTTTTATGGAGTTACTGCACTCAACCCTGCCGATGATGGTCTATTGAAAGACTTTAAAAGCTGTACCGCAAAAAGCTGTCATTTTGATTTTAAACTGGATGCAAATCAGGCCAAACAACTTAAATTATTTGCGCTACCTGAAATAGGTCTTGTGCTGGTACCTAAAAATTGGAGTGACGCAGAAGCAAGTGCTGGTGCAAATGGAACAGGTTCAGCCCTGCTGATGAGTCCAAATCAAAAACAGGCGATTGAATTATACGATTCATCTTTCTGTGTCGGTTGCGGTATGCCCAATGCCACGCTTTATTTTCCTAGCCTGTTAAAAGAAAGTATTCAAAATGAGTTTGGCGGCTATAAAGACCCGCAAAAATTGGTGACCGTGGTCCATCCATCTAAACAAGTGGCTTTCTTTAGTTATCAAATTCCAAACTTGAATAATAAAACCCATGGCGTCGCAAAATACCATGATGAAGACACCTTTAATTTTAGAGAAATTATCGTAACGCTAGATCAATCACAACAGCACTTGGTTGGACCAATTTTAAATTTCTATCACTTTAGCCATTAGCAATCGCTATTTTTAATCGGCTTGACTAGCCCTGAGCAAACTTAAGAAATGTTCAACCCGAATATTATTTTCTTTGGCTCGACAAATTGCGTAAATCGGTGCAATACAAGGTTTCTTGGCTTCTAAAGGTCGATAGATAATCTGTTTATTCCAAAAGTCCTGAATCGAAGCTGGCACAATGGAAAGTCCAATCCCAGCAGCAATCAAATTGAGACTGGAGGTTAAACGTGGTGCTTCTTGTACGATATTGGGACTAAATCCTGCCTGATAGCAATTTGCCAGAATATTATCAAACAAGTCCTGTCCTGCAATACGGCGATACAGCACGAACTCATAAGGCTCTAAATCGACTAAGCGGATTGCCCCATCTTTGTCTGTTAATGGATGATTACTGGGTAATGCGACAATCAATGGTTCATTCAGAACATGAATACTTTGTACTTGTGCATGGATGGGTGCGGGTTTACGTAGAAACACGATATCCAGTTTTTCATTGATCACGGCATCAGTTAAAGCCGTACTGCTATCCTCTTCCAAATGAATGGCAACAGCAGGAAACTTCTCCCTAAATTGACGCAATAAGGCAGGAAGAAATGGATGTAAGCCTGCAGAGTTAGTAAAACCAATATTGATCTGACCTTCTAAGCCTTGCGCAATGTTTTTTACCCGTTTCGGAATCGACTGGGCATGCGCCAAAATTGTGATAGCTTCTTGATATAAAGCCTTCCCTGCCTCGGTTACTTCTACGCCTCGTGGTAAGCGTTTCAGCAAAGCAGTATCCAATTCCTCTTCCAAACTTTTAATCAAGCGAGTCAGTGGCGGTTGTTGCATATGCAGTCGAACGGCGGCTTTAGAAATATTACTTTCCTCGACCACAGCAACAAATGCATTGAGCTTATGAACATCAATCATACATACCCTAAAAGTATAGATAACAGCAAAAATAGCATTTGTGAATATACCACAAATCATCCATTCTATAGCTCACAAGGTTGAACAGAAAGGTAATCCAATGAAAGCCCAAGCCATATCAATACAGAATGAGCCACTCACCACTGCTCCTGATTGTAAGGCATTATTTACGGGATTTATGAAGTTGGGATTGATGGGTTTTGGTGGTGTTCTACCACTGGCACATCGCATTATCGTTGAAGAACACAAATGGATCGATGAAGGAAAATTTACCGACTTACTCGGTGTATGCCAATTATTACCGGGTGGAAACATCATCAACATGTCAGTTGCAATCGGCATGGAATTCCAAGGCGTCAGAGGTGCAATCAGTTCAGTGCTCGGTTTGATCTCCGCCCCGACTGCAATTGTGCTGATCATCTACCAAGTCTATGAGTATTTTCAGTACCTTCCCGCAGTCAAACACATGATTCAAGGTTTGGCTGCGGCTGCCGCAGGCTTACTGTTTGCAACAGGCTTTAAGATGCTCAAGCCAATTTTAAAAAGTTATCTGACTATTTTTACGATTGGATTAACCTTCGCGTTTATGATCTGGATCAAGCTGCCCTTAGCACTGACTTTAGCCATTCTACTCGCCATTAACATGTTAGTTTTAGGAGTGAAAAAGTCATGATCTTAGTTACCCTTGCTGTCGTGTTTACTCAGCTCTCGCTACTGGCTTTTGGTGGTGGTAATGCCATTCTCCCTGAAATGCAACACCAAGTAGTGACCGTGCATCAATGGATGAGCGCAGAACAATTCAGTTCACTGTTTGCCATGGCACAGGCTGCCCCTGGCCCCAATATGATGATCGTACCTTTGGTCGGTTGGCATGTCGCAGGTCCAGCAGGTTTATTGGTTACTTCTCTGGCGAAGTTCGGTCCATCTTCAATCATTACCATTTATGCACTTAAATTCTGGGAACGCTTTAAAGACAATCCGTTACGCGCACGTTTTGAAAAAGCCTTAAAACCGATTACCGTGGGTTTGGTTCTGGTCAGTGCATGGTTGATTGCGGATGCATCTGCGCAAAACCTGCTTTTGGTCATGATCGTGATTGTCACTGCAATCCTCGGTATGTTTAAAAAGATTCACCCACTCTGGGTCATGGCTGCGGGTGCCGGACTTGGAATTGCTTTCCTTTAAGCTTTAAGCATCAATAAAAAAACCTGCACGATGCAGGTTTTTTATTGAATCTCGAATTACCAAATGCTGACACGCTTTTCAGGTGCCAAATACATTTTATCTCCCGCTTTAATCTTGAAAGCGTCATAAAACGGTGCTTGATTGACTAAAGCACCATTGGCACGAACCTTATCTGGTGCGTGTGGATCTGTTTTTAAATACACAATCGCTTGCGCTTCACGAGTTTTGGCACGCCATACTTGCGCCCAACCCATATAAAAACGCTGCTCTCCTGTCTGCCCATCAATGATTGGTGCAGGTTTACCAGCCAAGGATAGTTGATACGCTTTATAGGCAATCGATAGACCTGAATTATCGGCAATATTTTCCCCCAAGGTCAGCTCACCATTGACGTGATAACCCGCAATCGGCTCATAAGCATTGTACTGTGCCACTAAAGCCTGTGTTTTGGCTTTAAAGCGTTTATGATCCTGTGCTGTCCACCAATTGCGCATATTGCCCAATTCATCAAACTGACTGCCTTGATCATCAAAACCATGGCTGATTTCATGTCCAATGACACTCCCGATTCCACCATAATTCACCGCATCATCGGCATCGATATTAAAGAATGGCGGTTGCAAGATTGCGGCTGGGAATACAATTTCATTTGAGGATGGATTGTAATAAGCATTTACGGTTTGAGGGGTCATAAACCACTCATCACGATCCACAGGTTTACCGAGCTTATCTAAATCATCTTGATGTTCAAATTCTCTGGCCCGAATCACGTTACCAATCAAATCACCATCTTTAATGTCCAGTGCTGAATAATCACGCCATTTCTTTGGATAGCCGACTTTAATCGATAAGCTGGCTAATTTCTTTTTAGCCTGCACTTTAGTTTCAGGGCTCATCCAATCTAACTGGCTAATACTTTGATCATAAGCCTGTATCAAGTTTTGAACCAATGTATCCATGCGTTGTTTTTTCTCTGCAGAAAAATGTTTTTCCACATAAATTTTGCCCAGACCATCGCCCAACACTGCATTTACTGTTTGTACACCACGCTTCCAGCGAACTTCTTGTTCTGCAACATCCCTCAAAGTTTTGCCATAAAATTCAAAACTTTCATCCACAAAAGCCTTGTTTAAGAACGGTGAAAAATTACTGATCAAGTTCCATTTAAAATAAGCTTTCCATACACTTAAAGGAGTTTTATTGATCACTGGATCAAGTGCTTTGAAATAACTTAATTGATGTACTTGAATGGTCTGGGTTTTATCCTTGACGCCAACTGTATTGAGATAACTATCCCAATCAAAGCTACGACTCAACTTATTTAAATCTTTAAGTGAGTAAATATTGTAGCGTTTAGATAAATCACGATTTTGAACATTACTCCACTGAATCTTGGCCAAGTCTGTTTCAAGCTTGAGAATATCTTTTGCATGCTGCGCTGCTTGCTGATCACCTGACAGTTGTAGCATTCGTTCAATATGCTTGAGATATTTGGCACGCGTTTCAACAAACTTTTTATCATCTTTTAAATAATAATCTCGATCTGGTAAACCCAGTCGACGCTGTGCCAGACCTGCAATCATCACATCAGAGCGTTTCATATCTTGATCAATACTGATATCAAATGGTGTTCTGACGCCAATACGTGAGAAATGCCCCATTAATTGAGCAAGGTCTTGTTTGTTATGAATTGCATCAACCTGTGCCAGTTCCTGCTGTAAAGGTTGAATTCCTTTCGCTTCAATTTCTTTTTCATCCATAAAACTGGCATATAAACTTGAAACTTTTTGCTCAACCGTTCCTGTTGCCCATTTTTGAGCGTTAAGCTCCTCAACAATGGTATGTAACTGATTAGTCGATAATTCATGTAATTCGTTGAATGCGCCCCAACGTGATTTGTCTGCGGGAATCTCAGTATCTTTTAACCATTTTCCATTCACATAGTCATAAAAATCGTGATTGGCAGATACGCTTGGATCGATATATTGCTGGTCTATGCCTGAAATTTTTTCAGTTGGGGAGGATTTTATTGCTTGGTCTGCCCAGACATTTGCAGTAAAAGCCGTCAGTGCAAGTGCTAATGCACTTTTGAGCAATACAGGTCTCATGATTTATCCTATTTATTTAAGTTTTAAGCGATACAAGCGAGAAATGAAAAAAGATCATTAATTTTATCAAAGGACTATAGTGAAACCACACGCTCAAATAAAGTAATTTTCACAGAAATACATATGCAAACGTCACATAAGAAACAAATTAGATGAAACAAAAAAAGCCTTAGCATCAGGCTAAGGCTTTCTCAATTTAAATCGTTTTGACTAATCGAGTATTTTTTCAAAGGCTTTAAGACGCTTATGAATCGACAATAATTCGATAATTGTTTTCCATGAGCTAATTAGATATTGGAAAGATTCACGAACCTTACCAAAAACCCCACCAATCTGGTTAATTAAACCAAGCGTTAACTTGCCTGCTGCAATCGCTGGGAATAAAACGAATAGGTTGTAAATAACATCCAGTTGTCCATACCACGTTGCAGTTAAATTAAAATAGGTGTAGTGAAAATATAGTCGAAAATAGTTGTGACGAACACGACTAAATAATTCTTTTAACGTTGCAGGTTGTGCCCGATCTTCATGATCTTCGCCATAAACCAATTCCTTACGAAATGCAGCTTCAACTTTTTGGTTGTTGAATTGCAAACCAGGCAGTTTTATTCCGACCACCATGAGCAATACTGTACCAAAGATTGCCCAAACGACCGCGGCCCAAACTAAAGAATATTGTAGCTCGCCTATAAATGGAATTTCAGGAACATGTTTTGAAAGTTGAAATAATAATGGCAAAAATGCAATTAAAGTCATGATTGCCTTAACTAATTCAACGCCCAAATCTTCCACAATGGTTGCAAAACGCATAGTGTCTTCTTGCACACGTTGCGCCGCACCTTCGATATGGCGCAGCTTAGGCCAATGCTCGGTATAGTACTCATTCATTGCTGTACGCCAACGGAAGACATAATGACTGGTAAAAAAAGCATTCACCACAGATAAAGTTACACCGACCATAGCAATATATAAAAACACCATGGTTTCTTTATATAAATCAGTAATACTGCCCCCACCATTGTCGAGCATATTTTGAATCATATCCCAGAATGGTACATACCAAGCATTTACAGCGAGGCTGACCTGCACCCCAAACCAGATATTAAACAAGATAAATGCAGAGCCCCAAATCGACCAACGCTGCCATTTATTAGCAGAGAATATTCGCCAAAACCCTGCAAATAATGCCGTTGCCACAATAAACCACAGATAGAACCAGAGTGAAGAAGGCTCCCAGAATCGATTAACTCCGACAGATAACTCGGCTTCAGCATAGCCCTTTGGAAAACCTAGATATTCACCCCAACTATGACCGCCTGTATACCAGAGCAGCATATTGAGTGCTAACCACACAAGCACTGAAATAAAAAACAGGCGTGGGCTCGGAAAGAATGACTTAAACATCGTGCTTAACAATCCTTGTCATGTCGCAATTAATCATATAGGTCATCCTATGACCTAAAGCTTAAGATTAACTGATAAAAAAGTTTTATGATTTGTAGTTATTTACCTGTTTTTCTCTATTTTTAATAGCGTTTTGTAGAGGTTTTACAATTTGTTTTTGCCTGAATATCTGTTGAGTAAATGGGCTCAACAACTTAAGCCCATTAGACCTCATTCGAAGGCTTATTGGCGAGGCGAAGAAGTACTCATTTTTAAGGCAATATCTTGCCGTTCCGTTTGTGTTGGATAAGTCTTACTTTGAATTGCCCATTGGATTTCAGCGAGTTTTTCATTGGCCGCATCGGCACCTGCCTGCATGGTCATCTCACGACCTTTCACATCAAAAATATGTGCCTTCTCACGTAGGTCAGGTTGAATCACAATATCTGCATCTTTCAGCTCTTCTTCAGCCAAACGCCCTTGCATGATATTAATGTTTTGATTGAACAACCCCCACACATTGCTGGTCTCGGTATGGATTGGCTGTGCCAAGATATCCACGGCGATGACAACATCTGCACCCAGCTCGCGCGCGACTTGAACAGGTACTGGACTAACTAAGCCACCATCAACATATTCAACATCATGAATCTTGGTTGGCACAAACATGCTTGGGATTGATGCCGAAGCACGCACTGCTTGTCCTGTATTGCCGTAGTTAAAGACGGTTCTGGTACCATCTTTTAATTCGGTCGCCACCACATACATTGGGATTTTCATCCTTTCTAATGGCATGTTATGGACTTGCTGGTTGATATAGTCTTCAACCTTCTTACCATCAAAAAAGCCTTTTAAACTGACATTCACTTCACGAACATCATTGGCTTTGAGTTTTAACGCAATATCTCGTAATTCGGCAGGACTTTTACCACTGGCATAGATAGATCCAACAATACTCCCAGCACTGGTTCCAACAATAAAGTCTGGACGAATTCCTTGTTGCTCCAATACTTCAATCACACCAATGTGTGCATAGCCACGTGCACCACCACTACCCAAGACCAATGCAATTACGGGACGTTTTTGTTGCTGTTTAATTAAGCTAAATGGTTGGTTGACAGCATGGGCTTGTGCATCTTCAATGACAGGTGCTAATTGTGATGTGGTTTGACAAGCTGTCAAAACCGTCATTGAAAGACCAAGCATCCATAATTTAAGCTGTTTCATACGCAACAATTGCCATATCTACGATATTTCTTGGCTAAATTTTAGCGTTTAGCTGATCTAAAAACTGTAGTATTTTTTGTATTTGTCATAAAAACAACATAAAAAAGCTCCTCGAAAGGAGCTTTTTAGGATCTCAGCTTAACTTAGATCAAATTACCAAATATCAGAATCGACTTTTTTCTTCAATTCTGGATAGTTATCAATCTTAAACTCAGGCTCTTTAATACCTCGTTTAAGTTGAGAGGTATAGTCTTTCAACAATGTACGTGCCATCGGTGTTAACAACAAGATTGCGATCAAGTTAATAGTTGCCATGATACCCATGAACAAGTCAGCCATCGACCAAACCAGTGGAACACTACCAATCGCACCGAAATACACCATCACCAATACAAAGATTCGGAAGATGAACATGACTTTCGGATTGTTATTAATAAACTGCACATTACTTTCTGCATAAGCATAGTTGCCTAGAACAGCTGAATAACAGAATAAGAACAACAGAACTGCCAAGAAGTCAGCACCCCAATGTCCGACTTGCGTCTCCAATGCACGTTGGGTTAATTCAACCCCAACAAAGCCTGCATCGTGATAAACACCTGACACCAAGATAATGATCGCCGTACTGGTACATACAATGAAAGTATCTACGAATACACCGAGCATTTGTACAAGACCTTGGTTCACGGGGTGTTTTACATCAGATGCTGCAGCCGCATTCGGTGCAGAACCCATACCCGCTTCGTTTGAGAACAAACCACGCTTGATACCTTGCATCATCGCCATTGAAATCATGGCACCAAAGAAACCACCCGCTGCCGCATTAAACTGGAATGCTTCCGTGAAGATTAGTTTGAAGATACCTGGAAGAAGTTCGTAATTGCTGATTGCAATATACAAAGCAACCGCTAAATACAGACCCGCTTTTAATGGTACAAACATTTCTGCAAATTTAGCGATACGTTTGATACCACCAAAAATTGCCAATGCAACCAAAACAACCAGTGCAAGACCAACCCATGAAATTTCTAGATCAACACCACCTAAGTGAGCGATGAGATTTGCTTTGTCCCAACCCCAAGCGTGCGAAGAAGCATTGGCAATCGCATTGATCTGAACTGAGTTAAATACAAAACCATAGGTAAAGATTAGTGCAAGCGCGAAGATCACACCAAAGGTTTTGCTACGTAAGCCTTGAGTAATATAGTAAGCTGGACCACCGCGGAATTGCTTACTATTACTGTCTCTCACTTTAAATAATTGTGCGAGTGAAGATTCGATAAAAGCTGAACTCATACCGAGTAATGCTGTAAACCACATCCAAAACACAGCACCGGGTCCACCAATCGCAATCGCGATCGCAACACCAGCAATGTTACCTACACCAACTCGACTTGCTAACCCCGTTACAAAAGCCTGAAATGGTGTAAGACCATGTGAATCTTTTTCTTCACCTTTGGTGCGACTGCCTCTCATCACCTTGATACTGTGAAAGAACATTCTAATCTGTACAGCTTTGGTCGCAACAGTATAGAAAATACCTACAGCAAGCAGGAAAACAACGAGGAAGTCCCATAAAGGATCATTGAAAAAACTTACCCAAGCCATCAGGGTGTCATTTAATTTTTCATTCATCACTTATTCGCTTTTAAATATTTTATGTACATCCGTACATATACGATAACAATGGATGAATCAAAAAAGCCCCACTTGGGGCTTTTGATCCGACTTAGGCAAAGAATTTCAAAATTAATTGAATTACTGTTGCGTTAATTAAATCAACGAAGAACGCACCACAAAGCGGAACAATCAAGAATGCTTTATGAGATGGTCCATACATATTGGTAATCGCTTGCATGTTTGCAACCGCAGTTGGTGTTGCCCCCATACCAAAACCACAGTGACCTGCTGCTAATACGGCTGCATCGTAGTTTTTACCCATTACACGGAAAGTAATGAATGCAGCATACAATGCCATAGTAATGGTTTGCGCACCTAAAATAACGACAAGTGGACCAGCTAAATCCGCCAATTGCCATAATTTCAATGAAAGCAATGCCATCGCAAGATAAAGTGATAATGATGCATTACCAAACACATCAATTGCACGGTCAAAGATATCTACTTTTAATACGCTTTCTAAGATATTACGTAAGATCACACCACCGCCAAGTGCCCAAACAAATGTTGGTAACTCGAACCAAGTGCCTTTACTGAAACCAGTCATGAATTCTGCAAATGCTAAACATGCAGCAAACATACCCAAAGTGGTAATCGCATTATCGGCTGTAATTAAACGAACCTGATGTGGGTTTTCAAATGGTGCTAGCTCGTCAGGATGTTGATCTAAATGCGTATCGCGATCTTTAATCTCTGCTGGAGTCTGTGCTTGAGCAAGGCTATAACGATTGATCAGCAATTTTGCCAATGGACCACCGATAATACCACCGATAATCAGACCAAAAGTTGCACTTGCCATACCTAAGGCTAAAGCACCTTGAATCCCATGCTGAGTTTCAAGAATTTCACCCCATGCACCTGCAGTACCATGACCACCAGTCAGTGTAATTGAACCTGCAATCAAACCGATTAAAGGATCAATACCTAATATGGTCGCTAGGCTCATACCCACAGCATTCTGCACCACAATAAATGAAGCGACACAGATCAGGAATAGAACTAAACCGATTCCCCCCTCTTTCAACTTCATGAAATTGGCACTTAAGCCAATCGAAGCGAAAAAGATCAGCATAAAACTGGTTTGTAATTCACTACTAAAAACAATACTGTAACCCCAAAGCGAGTGTACAAGTAGTGAAAGTACCGCTGCAACCAAACCGCCTGCTACAGGCTCAGGAATGTTATAGCGTTTTAAAAAGTCAATTTTATTAACCAGTAAACGTCCTAATAACAAGACGATCACCGCCGAAATTAGGGTATAGAAACCATTAAAAGTAAATTCCATATCTTCTTCCGTATATTTTATCAGTTAGGTCGATGGTTTTTTGCCATCTCGAAACTCATAAAATAGTAACTCTCAAAATGAGTGAAAACTCAATCAGCTTTATAAAAAGCATACAGTTCTATATATGAACTTTTGCTAATTATGAGTGATTCAGTTTTCACGGATGATTTTCATCTGCTGGGTAGATGGCTTAGAAATTGTAGCGAGCCATTGCCCCTACACGATTATCTGTACCCTTTTGCCCATCAAAGGTTTTACGCTCGCCATAGATATACTCAAGACCAAACGTAATCGGTGTAACTGGTGAATACATGATATTCCACCAACCTTGTTGCAAAGTCTTGTTCTGTGCAGCATCTTTTGCGATCACAGCCTGCTTAGCAAAGTCATTACTGTCATCAGCAAACATTGCACCATAAGCCAAAGTACTACGTAATTTAGGGTTAATTTGATAAGTTGCACCTAAAGTTAGGGCATCGAACTCATTCAGATTTAAACCGAAATTATTAGGATTTACATTGTAAGCATTGTTGGTATACAACAAGAATTTACTATCGCCCTTCACATGTGAATAGTCGATCATCGCCTGCAATGCATCGGTGAACTTATATTTTGCACCAACCGCAACACCCCAGCCTAACTCTGAATCATTAGCACTGAGTTGTTTGTCATTATTATAAGCAGCTCGACTGCGTGCTTCAGTAAGCAATGCACGTGCCGAACTTGTGCCTTTGCCTTCAGCAAAATCATATTTCACTTTTGAGGTTAAAGCTGGCGCACGGTTATCGTCACTGCCTTTTTCTAAAGCAACGGCATAACTCGTTTCAGGGTTAAACTTGCCACTATAACGAACCATTGGCGTACGGTAAGTCCCGATCCCCAAAGGTGAGTTAAAATCAAGCATTTCAGGCTGTAAGTCAGTTGCCAAGAATGTTGAGGTAGTTTGACCAAATAACCAGTCATTCATTGTTAAATAAGCATGACGGATGCGGATGGTGTCATTGCTTGTGCCGCCACGGAAGTCAACTTCTAACTTACCGCCAACGTTAGCACCTTCAACAGGTGCTTTAAAATCAAGACCAAGACGGGTTACGGTCGCAGTGCTATAAAAACGGTCACTGTTCTTTTCAGCCCCTTCCAGATCAACTTTATTGATACGGTTAAAAATACCGTCACCACCTTTAGATTGATAAGACGCATCACCACGTAAGAAACCGTATAGCTTCACTTCTGCACCAGAAGCAGTACTAAACGTTAATGGAGATTTTTTTGAAGTAGCCGCAGTCACAACTGAGGTATTTTGATTTTGGGTTGCAACAACTGGTGTGGCAGGCGCTACAGCGACCTGAGTCGCATCATTTTGTTGTTTTGCCTGGGGAACATATTGCTGTAATAACGCTTTTAATTCCTTGACTTCATCGCGAAGTTGCTGAATCTGTTCTTGCTCGCTGGCAGCATGTGTACTGTTCATCATTAAGGCTGCAACAGTGATTGCTAAACCTTGCATTACGAACGGCTTACGGATGAGAGATAAACTCATGAGAAGCTCCTTGTATGTAGTGTATATTTCAACATTTCCCACAGCGCTTGAACTGGATAAATTCAAGCTATCTGTAAATAGAAAATTCCTCCTTACTCAACCAGCAAGGAAAGCCTAATCAATTTTAAAAAGGGCGTATTATGCATAAATTTCGGATATTGTGTGTACTTTTTATTTAAGGAGTTCTCGTCATTTTCGCGTGAATAAAAAAATAGTTTTTCGATTTCATTATGTTACTAATAGTTTTATTTTTCACACAAACCAAACAAAACACATAAAACACACTACAACTTATCTTAAAGCATTCTTTTTGTGATTATTTTTTACACACCGCTAAAGTTGTATGTGAAAAACTATCTGCAAAAACCATTTATTGATTTATAGTCTGCACACATTAAAAGATCAAAATGATGAGGAGTTTTTTATGAACACGGAACAAGTCCGCTATGTAGATGAAGCGATTACGTCTCGTCATTCAGTCCGTGCATTTTTAGATACCCCTGTCGAAACACAAACCATCAAAGATATTTTAGCGGTAGCAAGTCGTGCGCCTTCTGGCACCAATGTTCAGCCTTGGAAAGTCTATGTGGTGACAGGGCAAAAACGTGCAGAGATGATTGATCGTGTTTGCACTGCCCAAATTGAACTGCTACAAAAACCTGAGCTTGCAGCACAATATCAAGAGACTTTTGCCTATTATCCTGCAACTTGGATTTCACCGTTCATTGATCGTCGTCGTGCCAATGGTTGGGGTCTGTATGGTTTGCTGGGCATTCAAAAGGGTGAAAAAGAAAAAATGGCAGCACAACAATTGCGTAACTTTCAATTGTTCGATGCCCCCGTTGCTTTATATTTCACTGTGAATAAAGTCATGGGTATCGGCTCCAAAATGGATATTGCCATGATGATTCAAAATGTCATGGTGGCCGCTAAAGCGCGTGGCTTAGATACTTGCCCGCAAGCAGCATGGAATCATTTCCACCCAATCGTACTCGATATTTTGGGTGCGCCAGAAGATGAAGAACTGGTCTGTGCCGTAGCTTTAGGTTATGCCGACTCAGACCATATTGTGAATACTTTCATTACACCACGCGAGCCAGTGGAAAACTTTACGGTGTTTCTCGATTAAGCATGTAGATAAAGCAGTTTCTCTAAGCTGAGAGACTGCTTTGCTGTTTCCCTACTTTTAAAATGGCGAACAATCCCGCACTGGTAAATAACAGCATCATGATGCCCATGTTCAAAGATGCCTTCCACACCAAGAAGTTCAAGATAATCCCAGCCAACAGACCACAAGCAAATTGCATACTGCCCATAATCGCACTTGCCGTACCAGCACGCGCCCCTTGCTGAGACATCGCCAAAGCCATCGCATTCGGGCCAGTTAAACCAATTCCAGACACCACCAAGAATAAGCCCGACATTAACAGTAATAACGGTGCATCCGCCATAAGACCCGCACTTAGCACAATCAATGCCCCAAAACATTGAATCAAACCACCCAAACGCAGGCGTTGGAAAATTCCCATTCGGGTATTCAAATGTTTATTCAGTGAGGACATCAACATAATCCCTGCTGCATTCAACGCAAATGCATAAGAGAAATGTTGCTGAGACAATCCATATTGCCCCATAAACACTTCGGAAGCAGAGCTGATATAGCAGAATAAAGCTGCGCCGGTTAAGCAGCCCGCAAACATTGGTACTCTAAAGCTCTCATCTTTGAGAATAGCAGCATAGAGTGTGGTGACTTGATAAGCCGATAATTTTAAACGGCGTTCAACAGGCAGTGACTCTTTAAAGAAGAAATGTACACAGAGCCAGCACATCACCCCAATCATCGATAAAGTGATAAAAATCGCTTGCCATGGAAAGAAATTAAGAATCCATGCACCAAAGATTGGTGCCAGAATCGGTGCCAGCCCCATCACAATCATCATGCTGGAAAAGGCTTGTGCAGAACCGTGCATATCCAGACGATCACGAATGGTTGCTCGCGCCATGACCACACCTACACAGCCACCTAAAGCTTGAAATATACGAGCTGCAATCAGTGCCCACTCATTGGTCGCAAAGACACAGGCTAAACTGGCAATCGCATAAAGCCCTAAGCCAAAATATAATGGCTTTTTACGTCCAATACGGTCACTGACAGGCCCATAAATCAACTGTCCAATCGCCAATCCCAAAAAATAAGCGGGTAAGGTATTGGCAACCATTTGTGTACTGACCCCGAACTCATCTGCCATTTGCGGCAAAGCGGGTAAATACATATCGATCGACAACGGCCCTAATGCGGTTAACAAAGCAAGCAACAAAATCCATGCTGTTGAATATTGACGCTGATTGGTTTGCTCTGCCTGCATAATGCTCTACTTTTCATGTTAATCACCATTCTAAGCTTAGCATCCTCAACATATTTGTGCATAATAAGAATCAGAAAATTGATTGCAGAATACAAAAAGGACAAACTTTGAATCCTTGGTTCGGACGTTTAAGACAAGCAACCTATAACACCACGTTTATGTATAACGTGCGTATGTTAATCGCCTTTACGGGGACTGCTTTTGTTCCCTACCTTTTAAATTACCAATTGGCAACGATTCCCTTAACACTCGGTGTCGTTGCCGCAGCCATTAGTGATATTGATGACCGCTTTTCTGTGCGCATCATGAACCTGATTTATACCTATATCGGGTTCTTCATTACAGCGGCTTCGGTTCAACTGTTATTCCCCTATCCGATTGCCTTTGCAATTGGATTAATCGCCTCTTGTATCGGCTGGATCTTATTGGGTTCTTTAGGTCGTCGCTATGCCACCATTGCCTATGGTTGTTTAGTCATTTCGGTCTATTCAATGTTGGGCGTACATTTATTTGAACAATGGTATCTGCAACCTGCTCTGCTTGTTGTTGGTGCGGCTTGGTATGGTTTACTTTCTACTATCAGCTTTCTATTGTTCCCTGTACGTAAAGTTCAAGATCAATTGGCTGCGTCCTACACCGCCTTAGGGAGTTTCTTATTCGCTAAATCAAACTTATTTGATGTGGATATGACCCCCTCTAGCTATCAACAAAGCATGATTGATATCGCCATGGAAAATGGCAAGTTAGTGGCGATCTTTAACGATATGCGCATGTCACTGTTGACACGTCTCAAAGGTGACCGTGGACAAAAGGGAACTCGACGCAGTCTGCAATACTATTTTGTCGCTCAAGATATTCATGAGCGCGCCGATTCAGCGCATATCGACTATCAAAAACTGGCAAAAGTCTTTCAACATAGTGATATTTTATTTCGCTTTCAAAGGATCTTATCAATCCAAGGCAAAGCCTGTCAGGATTTGGCTCAATCTATTTTAAGTCGTACCCGTTATGTGCATAACAAGCGCTTTAAACATAGTTTTGAGAACTTGCGTTTATCATTAGAAAAACTGCGCAAAGATGGACACTATGACCAAGTCAGAATTAATGCCTTATTTGCACTTTATCAAAATCTCAAATCGATTGATGCACAATTACAAAACCTAGAAACTGAACGAAATCTGCAAAAGATCAATGCACAACATACTGAAAGTCAGTTAAAAGATGATGATCTAAAAGGCTGGAATGACATTATGGTGCGGGTGAAACAGCATCTCACACCTGAGTCTGTATTGTTCCGTCATGCGGTACGTTTATCGATTGTATTGTTTATTGGCTATCTGTTTATTCAACTTACCAATATCGCCTATGGTTACTGGATTCTGCTCACCGCGTTATTTGTATGCCAACCCAACTTCAATGCCACCAAACGACGTTTGTATTTACGTATCGTCGGAACATTGGTCGGTATTATCGTTGGTCTCGCCATCATCTATTTTATTCCTTCAATAGAAGGGCAATTGGTGATGTTGATTCTGAGTGGTGTACTGTTTCTGGAGCTGCGCAGTAAGCAATATGCGCAAGCTACTGCTTTTATTACCATCCTTGCGTTAATCAACTTTAATCTGGACGGCTCTGCATTCGCTGCAGGTTTACCACGTTTTATTGACACCGTGATTGGCTGTGCCTTGGCATGGTTTGGTGTTAGCTTTATTTGGCCAGACTGGAAATTCCGTAGACTGCCGCGTTCGATTCAACGTTCTCTTCAGGCGCAATGTAAATATCTTGCCGAAGTGGTAGAGCAGTATCATCAAGGTCGTAATAATGCCTTGAATTATCGTGTTGTTCGACGTGCCGCACATAATACCGATGCTGAAGTGGCTTCCCTGATTTCAACAATTGCAACTGAACCAAATATTGATGTGAATCAAAAAAGTTTAGCTTTTGAATTTTTATGCCTGAGCCATACTTTTTTAAGCTATATCGCAGCATTAGGCGCACACCGTGAGCAAATCCAAGATCAGGAAGTATTGGGTTTACTCGATCAAGCTTTAGATGACATTCAAGGTGCGCTGCTCAGAGATGAAGTTCCTGATTTATCAGCACAAAATCTGATGCAAACCATCCGTGATCGTCTCAGCCGCAATGAAGATAATGATCCAGAATCGCTGATTATTTTGCAGCAACTTTCACTGATGCTCAGTGTGTTAACACGTTTAAGTATGTTAAAACAAAGCCTCAGTCATGAGCCTAATGAAGATGGTACCGAATTTGCTTCACTTTAAAGGCTGCTGAGATTGCAGCAGCCCGCCAGGATTCGCCTTTGGCATAATATCTTTGCATGCCAATAGGTGTTAAACTTAACCCAGTTATATACTCGTTTTCTATATTATGACCGCCAAAACGCTATACGCTTATACGCTACAACCTGTTCCTTACGAAGTTTCTGAAGCTGAACAACGTCAAGCTCAACTTATGATTTGGCGTAGTACTAACAAATTCAGCCGCAAAGCATGGATGATTATGATTGCACTGGTTGTGCTTTCTTTAGTTGCTGCAGGACTTATTAAATATTACTCCACTTACTCAACTGTGATTTGTTGGGTAGTGATTATCGGTGTGGCACTTTTCTACCTGATCAAACGATTTGGTTTGGAATGGTATGTCAAACGCAAGATGACCGAATTCCCTGTTCAAGAAATCAAAGGACTCCGTTTAGGTGTACAACCTCATGGTATCGTGATGCGCCAAAAGATGGGCTTGCAAGAAGGTACAGCAACGATTGGTTGGAAAGACATTTACGAATGGTATAGTTCGCCTGACTTTATTTTGGTGAACTTTAAGGTAAAAACAAAAGGCGAAGAACAACAAGGCGCCTATATTTTGCCAAAGCGTATGGACTCGAAAAATTTCTCGTTCAATACCGTACGTAAACACTTAAACGAAACTGTTGGCGCACCTAAATCAATTTAAGTTTTAGTCTCTGACTTAAAAAACCTCCCTACATGGGAGGTTTTTTTAATGGTATCAACAATATTTAGCGTCTCTAATCATTGCAATTATTGGTGGAGTCGTTGTCGCACTTCTTATCAAGTTTATAGGAATCTAAATGAAAAAGATGAGCCTGTTTTTAGTCTCATCTTTTCTTTAAGTAAATATTAGCGCCAGATCCAAACATATTTACCAGTTGATATTTAAACCCAGTGATCCATTACGAGCTTCGCCTATATTGACTGCTCCCCAATCTCCGCCAGCCCAATATTTTTTATTCAGTAGATTATTAATATTGGCATTGACCGTAGCATCATGCCCAGCCAATTTAAATTTATAAGATAACCCCGTATTAAGGATACTATAAGCTGGAAGTTTGAGATCATTACTTGTAGATGTATAAGAAGCCCCGTTGTAACGGACATTACCATGCAAGCTTAATCCTCCAATAGCTTTTAACTGATATTCAGTATTTAAGACAGCCTGCCACTTGGCTGCATTTGCGGGCCTATTGCCCAGAATAGCTTGATTAGCTTCTGAAACCCGATCAATACTTGCATCCAAGCCAATCACACTAACGCCCAATTTCCATTGATCGCTAGGACGATAACTGCCATTTAACTCTATACCTTGATAAGTGGTTAAACCATCTTGTTTTAAGTAGCGTTGTTCATCTTGAAATCGATCAATCACTGCAGCTCGTTCAATTTTAAATAAGGCAGAACTCAAGCTAAACGGTGCAATATCATATTTAAACCCTATTTCATATTGCTTGCTCACCGTTGCTTTTAAAATTTCTCCAGCATTGGCGTACATTTCACTTACACGAGAACCGGGTTCCAGACCTTCAACATAACTAGCGTATAAGGTTGCATCAGTGTTTGGCTTATATAAGACTGCAACTGTTGGGGTCGTGGTTTTAGTGCTATAACCTGAATTTTTAGTTGGATCCCGATCGACATCTTCACGATCAAAATAAGTATAGCGTAAGCCAAGAATCGTCTGCCAATGGTCATTTAAATGGATAGTATCGCTTAGGAATCCATAGCTTTGGCTTTCATCACGGTTTTTAGGCGCAAGACTAAAATCAGGAGTACGTGCAATGATAAATTTTTGTTCTTGATAAATATTTCCATTAAAATCATTTCCATAATACATTTCATTGCTATAACGATCTAGGCTCCGCTGATACCCTCCCCCCATCACCACTTCATGCTCAATCACGCCAGTGCTAAATTTACCATTGAACATCAGCTGATTAACGTAGCTTTCTAACACGCCCGCAAAATCATATAATCTTCCAGAATAATCCCCATTCCGGTTTTGTAAATTTGCAAAGGTCTTCCTTGATTCATGTTCCTTTGTCGTATATCCAAATTGATATTTACTGTCCCAATTTTCATTAAACTTCCAGTTAAAGCCAGTTGAAGCGATAAAGGTTGAAGTATCATAGTAAGCATTATCAACATTCAGATTTTTGTAGTCGTAGGTCGGTTGTGGCAATTTCCCACCACTCCCCGCAACAATATAAGCACTTGAATAAAATTGAAAGGGTTCGTGTTTGAGCTTGTTTTTTTCGTAAGTAAAATTCGCATCCCAGCTCAGCCGATCATTAAATTGTTTATCTAATGCCAAAGAACCCACAAAACGATTTGAATCTGCCGCATTGTAGGCTTCGCCTTTTTCTCCGCCCATGACGACGCGATAGCCAATATCACCAATACTGCTTCGATCACTACTGTCTATGAATGCTGAAAATAAGCTGCTATTTCGATAACCCACATCCACCACGGTTTCAGGAACCTCTTTCGGACGTTTTAAGCTATAGCTGATTGCCCCACCAGGTGAGCCAAAGCCATACATAAAACCTTTTAAGCCTTTTAAAGCTGTGACGGTTTCGGCAGCTTCAACTGGAAAATCACCTCCCCAATATAAATCCATTGGCAGACCATCGGCATAAAAATTACGGACACTTAACCCACGAATTTGCGCTCCCCACCAATCGGTCGTGGCTGAACTGGTCGGTGAATAAACAGATGCATCATTGGCAAAAATTTGTGCGATAGACTTTGCGCCCCGTTTACGAATATCTTCACTCTCTACCACTGTCATAGAAAAAGGCGTATCCAAAACAGAACGCCGCCCTAAAGCACCAGACTCGATTTGTTTTTTTAATTCATCCTGTTGATTAGCCCTAACTTTAATTACAGGAAGCGAAGAAGTATCAGTATCATCACTAAGTGGCACCGCATCGTTCATCATTGTAGGCTTAATTTGCCCCTCCTTTTCAGCATAAGCCGTAGAAGAACTTCCAAAAAACATACTGAATAGTGCAATTTGAATTGTTGTTGCAAGTACTGTTTTTCTATGTTGAAAGGACATATTCCCTCCTCATCAATAAAAAATATTTCCTTTCGTGCAATGAATGTTTTGATCTCAACAAAATGACAAGACTGTTGTTACAAGCGCTTGATAAAATGAAATATTTGTAACCAAATCTGTGATCAAGCTATAGATCAATTGCAGGGTTAGGACTAATAAAATTGTTGTTTTGAATGATGAGAAAGTCTTAGAAACATCATCACACCATCAGGTGAATAATAATTATTATCATTTTAAATTTAAATTAATTTTACTTCCTCTTGGTCACATCAATTTAGCAATCATTTGTTTTTATTAAATTTTATAATTAATCATGCGCACATTTCGTCCTTAAATGGTAAATAATAATCAAAATCAATATTATCTGCAAAATCCATATTATGTACTTATTCTTAGGTTATAATTTTTTACATGAATTTCATTATCTTTCCATTTTTTGACCATGTTTAAAAAAGTTTTCTTCCAGATTCATTGGTTTTTAGGGATTACCGCGGGACTCATTCTCTCTTTAATGGGAGTCACGGGTGCAATCTACTCATACGAACCACAGATTCTAAAATGGATTAACCAAGACAGTTATGTGGTTGAGGCTGCTCAAACACCAAAACTCACCCCTGCCGAGCTGTATCAACATTTCAATCAACAACAACCCGAGATTGAAATTAATAGCATTACTATCGCCGCCGATCCAACTGAATCGTCAACCGTCAATATTAAAAAAGAAGGTGCGCGTCGTGGTTATAACATGATGGTAAACCCGTACACAGCAGCAGTCTTACCTGAAGTTAAAGGTCGCGATACACTGCAATTTATTCAGCGTTTACACCGTAATTTAACCGCTGGTGAGTTTGGCGCACAGATTACTGGGGCATCGACTCTGATGCTGATTTTCTTTGTATTGAGTGGCATCTATCTACGTTTTCCAAAGAAACATAGCTTTAAACAATGGTTGCTTATTAAACCTAAATTGAAAGGTCGTAATTTTATTTGGGATCTTCATGCAGTAGTAGGAACCTGGGTGGTTGTGTTCTATCTACTGTTTGCATGTACAGGCTTATATTGGTCTTATGACTGGTGGCGTGCTGGCATGTTCAAAGTTATGGGAGTTGAACAACCACAACGTAATCAACAAAATAATGACCGTAGTAAAGATAAACAACCAGAGTTAGAAAAAACGCAGGTCAATACCATCCTGACGCAAACATGGACAGGGGTAAATGCACAGATTGGCCGTGAATATTCCAGCCTGACCTTAAATATTCCTAAACGTGATGATGCCAAGGTTGAACTTTCATTTGTCGATGCTATTCCACAACATGAGCGTGCACGCAACCAAGCGGTTTATAACTATCAAAACAATAAATTCGAAAAATTTGAACTCTATGAAGACAAGAAGCTCAATGAAAAAATCATGAGCAGCATGTTGCCGGTACACCGCGGTAGCTTCTTTGGTTCAACCTATCAATTTATTGCCATGTTGGCTTCATTAGCAATGCCACTGTTCTTTGTAACTGGTTGGATGCTGTATCTAAAACGTCGTAAACAGAAGAAATTAACTCAAGCGGCACGTCAGTCACTCAACGCACAGCCGATTGATCCAAATGCCAAGCCTTGGCTGATTACTTATGCAACGCAAACTGGTGTGGCTGAACAATTGGCTTGGCGTACAGCAACAAGCTTGCAAGAAGCGCAACAGCCAACCACGGTTAAACCAATTCAGCAACTGACTGAGCAAGATCTATTACAAGCATCACAGGTTTTATTCGTAGTCAGTACCTATGGTACAGGTGAGGCACCTGATCTTGCTGCAAGTTTCAGCAAGAAACTGATGCAACAAAAACTTGATCTTAGCCAAATGCAATATGCTGTACTGGCACTGGGTTCAAAAGAATACCCTGATAGTTATTGCAGCTTCGGCTATGCAGTAGATGCATGGTTAAAGCAATGTCATGCGCAACCATTATTCGACTTGATCGAAGTGGATAATGCCAATGCCACTGATATTCAGCGTTGGAATCAGGGTTTGTCTGCGGTAACCCAGCACGAGCTACATGCGATGAATATCGAAAAAGTGTTTGACCAATGGACGCTAAGCGAACGCACCCTACTTAATCCAGATAGCTTAGGGCAAGCAGCTTATAATATCGAGCTGACCTCAGCTTCAGATATGACATGGCATGCGGGTGATATTGCAGAAATTCAACCTGCCAATAGTTTGGCTGATATTCAGAACTTCTTGATCAAGTATCAAACCCCAGCACATAGTATCGTTAAATCATTGAACCAAAATATCGAACAAGCGCTGTGGGATAGAAATCTGCGGGTTGAAATCCAGCCTTTTAGTACGCTTGAAGATTTACTGGAACAGTTACCCACCCTACCCGCACGTGAATATTCGATTGCCAGTATTCCATCTCAACAAGTACTAAGACTGGTGGTTCGCCAAAAACGCGATGAAAATGATCAACTCGGTCTTGGTTCTGGCTGGTTAACCGAATTTGCGCAACTAAAACATACTATTGCCCTGCGTATTCGAACCAATGAATCATTCCATTTAATTGATGATAACCGTCCTATTATCTGTATTGGTAATGGTACCGGTATCGCAGGTCTCATGAGCTTGTTACAGCAACGTAATCGCCAAAATTACACAGCCAACTGGCTGATCTTTGGTGAACGTCAACGCGAACATGATTTCTTCTATCAAGAAACCATTCAAGCCTGGTTAAACATGGGAACACTACAACGTTTAGACCTCGCCTTTTCTCGCGATCAAGAACAGCGTATCTATGTTCAGGACGTATTGCGCAACAATGCTGAAGAACTGATCAAATGGGTTGAGCAAGGTGCTGTGATTTATGTCTGTGGTAGCATTGAAGGCATGGCTTCTGGCGTCGATCAGGCATTGATGGATATTCTTAGCGAAGAAAAACTGGATGAGTTAAGACAAACTGGTCGTTATCGCCGAGACGTTTATTAATTCTTCTCTATCTAAAAAACGAGTGCTAGCCACTCGTTTTTTTATACGACAATAAGAGGATTTGCCTTTCTCTGAATTTTGCATACACTTAGCACGGTTCAAATCGACACAATTAAGATTATGCAAATAAGTTCATGGGTTCGTATTATTTTAGCCCTTATCGGTTCAGTTCTGTTCTTAGATGGCGCAATTCTGATCGCTTTTAAAAAGATTCATATTGGAACAGTACTCCCGCTGCTACTTGGACTATTTTTCTGTCTGTATGCTTATTTCTATTATCATATTGAACGTTTCTTTTTCTATCATTTCCGCTTGCATTCAATCTGGCGCTTCGGCTGGCTCTGCTTCTGGGTTTGGTTAGTTAGCTTAGGCTATTTCTTTGATTATCTTTCAGATAATAATGCCAAAACTCAAAACATCCCTGCGGTTAAAGCGATTATCGTACTAGGTAGTGGCGTGGAGAAAGGACAACCATCTGCAACACTCGCAAAACGCTTAGATCGTGCTGCACCTATTGCTTTAGCTCAACCCCAAGCAAAGTTAGTCATGACAGGTGGTATTGATTTTGGTGAAACTGATAGCGAAGCCGTGGTGATGTCACGCTACGTACAACAGCACTATCGCATTCCTGCATCACAAATCATTTTGGAAGATAAAAGCACCAGCACTGAGCTGAATCTCAAAAATAGTCAAACCTTATTGCAGGCACAACACATCAATATTCAGCAGCCAATTGCAATCGTGACCAGTGACTTCCATACCTTACGTGCTGCTGCCATTGCCAAGAAACAAGGCTACAGCAATATCACCATGCTTGGTGCAACCACACCTTTGGCAACACGTTATAACGCCTGGTTGAGAGAATACTTTGCCTATGCGAGTGGCTGGATCTTAAATGAGTATTGATTGAGAGATTATCCTCTCAATTAGGATGAAGCTGAGTTATGCAAACGAATATCACGTGGTAAAGGTAGCTTTAACTCAGCAAAAACATCTGGGCGCTGTAAATAAACTTGGTACAGAAAATTCTTAATATCCAACAATAACGCATCAGGGGAAACCAAGAGATTATTTCCTTCCGGAGTCAAATCTAAAGATAAAATCGTATTGTTTTCTTTTAAAAATGGAATCAACTTTTCAATAAAAGCCAGTAATGGCACTTCTTGAATTTCATATTGCGCCCAATTGTCTTTAATCAGTAATTTTGCCAGACTTTTATTCTGCCAGACTGATAGTGCATGCTGTCCAGATGGCGTTGAGCATAAGGCCCAACCATCGTGATACAGTGCAATCACGTGGCGTTGCATAATAATATTTTGAATAAACTGACGGTAAGCGTCTTTGAGTGAAGAACCAGAAGGTGTAGTTTGAGATTTCGACGCAGCCTTGCGTTGATAAGGGTTTCTCATAAAGTACTTCAATATTAGAATCATTATTGACGCTAATCATAAAATAACTTTGTATGGATTACAATGATATGAGATTTAAGGAAGATATATGGTGGGCGCTGACGGGATCGAACCGCCGACATTCTGCTTGTAAGGCAGACGCTCTACCAACTGAGCTAAGCGCCCTGAGCGAGGATAAACAAAGCGAAGCTTTGTCTGAGCGCAAGAGAAAAATCTTTGATTTTTCCAATGGCATCTCGAATCAGAGATCAAGTATAAAGATACTTGTTAAAACTAACACTCTCTTAAACTGATATCAAGAGAATGGCGCAGCGGACGGGGCTCGAACCCGCGACCCTCGGCGTGACAGGCCGATATTCTAACCAACTGAACTACCGCTGCACTGTATTACTTCATAATGAGAAGTAAGTGTCACAAATTATGGTGGGCGCTGACGGGATCGAACCGCCGACATTCTGCTTGTAAGGCAGACGCTCTACCAACTGAGCTAAGCGCCCTAAGGAATAAAAACTGATTAACTATCAATCTTTATGACGCAAGATAAAAATTATCATCTTGTATCCCAAGGTTTTCATTCTTGCAAATTTAAGTGGCGCAGCGGACGGGGCTCGAACCCGCGACCCTCGGCGTGACAGGCCGATATTCTAACCAACTGAACTACCGCTGCACGATAATTTTGCAATCATGACAAACAATTATTAAAACTTAAGTGGCGCAGCGGACGGGGCTCGAACCCGCGACCCTCGGCGTGACAGGCCGATATTCTAACCAACTGAACTACCGCTGCACTTGAGTTTTAACGTAAAGGCTTGGTGGGCGCTGACGGGATCGAACCGCCGACATTCTGCTTGTAAGGCAGACGCTCTACCAACTGAGCTAAGCGCCCTTAACGTCTTCATCGTTTGTGAGGTGCATTATAGAGAATCTTTACAGCCTGTCAAACGCTTTTGCCACTGTTTTCCTAAAAAACCGCACGAATGATTAAAAAATAAGTAATTCTTTGAAAAAATCAACATTTCCGTATTTTATTTAAGCACTTATTTGCATTTTCATGCATTATTTTCTAAGGCTTGTTCAGAAATATAAACCACGGCTTGCTCTGAAACGAGTTCAAACAGTTCAAGAATTTCATCATTCTTCATACGAATGCAACCATGTGACATTGGAATGCCCATCGGTTCTGTATCAGGAGTACCATGGATATAGATATAACGCTTAAAGGTATCGTGCCCTTCCCCATGGTTAAAGCCTTCCTCTAAACCATCCAACCATAAGATTCGTGACAATATCCAATCTCGTTGTGGAAATTGTTGCGCTAATTGTTGGTCATATACTTCACCCGTGGGTTGGCGTGCAATAAAGACAGCATTTTTAGGCGCATCACCACCAATCTTTTGTGCAACCTGATGCCAACCTCTTGGCGTCTTGCCACTATTCTCTTGTTCGCCAATACCATTTTTACCTGAAGAGATCACATAGAATTTATTATGTTTTGGCAAATGTAAGGTTTGTTTTGCTAAATCAATGACGATATCTGCCTGATCTAGGGTATAGCTCATTTTTATCTCGATAGATGATAGAACACTTTTATTTCAACATAGAGCGTAATCTTTTTCTTGTATTTTTAGGTAGTTTTAATGATAGGTGTGTTTTAAATATAAAAACAAAACGATGTAGCGTAATTTAATCTTGTTCTGATCTTTTGGATCGGCGATAAGCAATGTTTTATCGATTCTCAGAACAATGGATTGCTTTTCTTAACTCGCCACTCGCAGCATAGCTGCCCGTCTTGCGCTTCGGGCAAAGCGTTGCTTTTCTTAACTCGCCACTCGCAGCATGGCTGCTCGTCTTGCGCAGCTAAAAAGCGTTGCTTTTCTTAACGCTGCTCAGGCTCGGGGCGTAACCACAGCCACACAGCCACGATAAACATAGTGACATCAGTAAAAACTTTTACCCAAAATGGCGCATTGGTAAATAACATTAAGATACCGCTGATCAGCATCATAATACTGGCAATCCATTTCGCCTTGCGCGGAACTGTGCCATGCTCACGCCAGTTGCGTAAGGTCGGCCCATACTTCGGATGATTCAATAACCATGCATCCATTTCAGGCCAGCCTTTTGAAGCAGCCCATGCTGCTAAAATCAGAAAGACAGTGGTTGGCATCCCCGGTAGAATTGCCCCAATAATTCCTAACGTAATAAAAATCACGACTAAACTACGCCAGAATAATGTTTTCATTGAGCAATTAACCAACACCGATTTACAACCGTGCTAGTATAAAGCGTTTTTATCGTTCTTTCTTAAACTTCACTTATTATTTCAATGATTGAGTTAATTCATGCCTAACCTGATTACCACTTCCAGTTATTTTGAACCGTGGTTACAGTTTAATAACCCAATCGTACGACATTTAGCATTTTGTATTGCCAGCCCGAGTATATTGGCTCAGATTCCCAATGAGCTTAATGTAAAACATCATTTTGAGCTTCATCACGATTCGATTTGGCACACTCATTATCAAAACTATGAGCAGCGATTAAAGCAGTTGGATCAACAGCCTCAGCCACTGATTGATTTTCTGACCCAACTCAAAAGTACCCGTCTCGGTTTACGTTTTGAGAATTTACTCTGGTTCTGGTTATTGGATGATAACTATCATCCCTACCAACTGCTGGGACATAGTATTCAAAAAATTGCAGGTGCAGTGACCTTAGGTGAACTCGATTTTGTTGTACTCAATACACGAACAAATGAAATCGAACATTGGGAAGTGGCATTAAAATATTATCTGGGTGAAAACGAATTAGATTTAGCACAATGGTACGGCCTAAACCGCGAAGACACCTTGCACCGAAAGTTAAAACATTTTACTGAACGTCAATTTCAGTTTTCAGAAGCCAATCACCATCAAATTCAAAGAAAGTTTGCAGTGATGAAAGGTCAACTCTATCTACCTGAGCAACAAAACAGCTTAAGTTTACCGTCTTGGATCAATGCATCACGGCGTTTAGGACAATGGGGAACCCACATCCCACAAACGCCTTATTATCGCTTACAACGTCATGAATGGCTCTGCCCTGATTTAGAACCATCATCACAAACCGCTGTCTGGTGGACCAATGGTTTGTATTATCAGGATCAGCCAACACATTCTTATTATATGTTTCGCCAACCTTCGCTTTTATTTATGAAATAAAGTGAATAATTATTCTACAAATTAACATTTTATAACACATCTACCATCAAACCCACATAGTCATTTACTGTTAACTTTTTTAGCCTCTTAAGTACATCATAATTAAATTGAAATGGAGACGATGATGAAAAAAATTTTAGTTGCTTCAATCATGACTGCTTTTGTTTTAACTGGCTGTAATACATTCAAAGGTATTGGTAAAGATGTGTCTAAGGCAGGTGATAAAGTCACACAAACTGCGGAGAAAACACAAGATAAAATGTAATCCCTGAAAGCAACTTACCAAAACCTTATCTAAACCTAGATAAGGTTTATTTTCCCATACCTTTCTGCTGCATATTCCCCTATTATATCGGTTCACATTTCACCAGATTTAGCTACATCTCGCATGAACCATTCCGATACGCTTGAACTTAGTTTACAACTCCTTCGTCAACCTTCTGTAACGCCTGTAGATCATGATTGTCAAAACATCATGGCAGAACGTTTAGCAAAGATTGGCTTTAATATCGAAAACATGCGTTTTGAAGATGTTGATAATTTATGGGCACGCCGCGGTACTGAAAATCCAGTATTCTGCTTTGCAGGACATACCGATGTTGTACCAACTGGCCATTTAGACGCATGGAATTCAGATCCATTTTTACCAAGTATTCGTGATGGTAAGTTATATGGGCGTGGTTCTGCTGATATGAAAACGGCATTGGCTGCGATGGTGGTTGCTTCTGAGCGTTTTGTTGCAAAACATCCAAATCATAAAGGTTCTATTGCCTTCCTAATTACTTCAGATGAAGAAGGTCCATCAATTAACGGTACAGTTAAAGTCGTTGAAACATTAGAAGCGCGTAATGAAAAAATGACGTGGTGCTTAGTTGGCGAACCATCAAGCACAAATCAACTGGGCGATATCGTCAAGAATGGCCGTCGTGGCTCTCTAAATGCTGTACTGACTGTTCATGGCAAGCAAGGTCATGTTGCCTATCCACATCTCGCTGAAAACCCAATTCATTCTGCTTCTAAAGCCATCAATGAATTGTGCGAAGCAGTTTGGGACAATGGCAATGAATACTTTCCTGCAACCTCATTCCAGATTTCAAATATCCAAGCAGGCACTGGCGCAACCAACGTCATTCCAGGGACATTAAAAGTGACCTTTAACTTCCGTTATTCAACCGAAGTGACTGCGGACATCTTAAAACAACGTGTACTTGAGACCTTAGATAAGCATCAATTGAATTATGATATTCAGTGGACTTTATCGGGTTTACCATTCCTTACGCCTGTCGGTGAGTTGGTGAATGCTGCAAAAACAGCGATTAAAAATGTTACAGGCATTGATACGGTACTTTCAACCAGTGGCGGAACTTCAGATGGTCGCTTTATTGCCCCTACAGGTGCGCAAGTACTTGAACTCGGTGTATTAAATGCAACCATCCATCAGATTAATGAGCATGTCAATGTCGCTGAACTTGAACCATTGGCTGAAATCTATGAACAGATTTTAATTGAACTGCTTGCTTAAAAATAAAAAAAGATCAATAAAAAAGGAACTCAAATGAGTTCCTTTTTTATTACAACCCGAGCTGGGTTTGTATATTTTGCAAATGAGGAACATAGAATTCATGCTCCCCCATTTTTACATATTTAAAGACTTTGTCGTCATCGGTTTCGCGCTCTTCATCCACAATTTCTGAAATACGTACACGAATCGATTCAGGCATTTCATCGCAGACCAAAGCAAACCGCTCAGAAACATCATCCCCTTCAATAACCAATGCAACCCCTTGTTTTTGCTTAGGATCATTCACGGCATAGACTGGAAGTTTTAAATCATGCCATTCAATATGATCAATATTGGTTTGCGTATCCATTGCCGATAACACAATATTTTGCGGTAATAGCATCGGTACTTTTTGATGGCATTGAATAATATATGCATCAATAAATCCCGTTGAAACCGTGATTAAATGTTGTAATTCTTGCTGGTCAATCTGCCCCAGTGTCGAATTTGCGCTTTTCTTAGCCATTATTTTTCACCTCTTAGCGCACAGCCAGTAAGCTTTCAATATTTTCCAAAAGTGCCTCTTCTTGGAATGGTTTACCCATATATTGGTTTACACCGAGCGATAATGCACGTTCACGATGCTTCTCACCCGTACGTGATGTAATCATGATAATTGGTAAGTCACGGTGGATTTCATGATGTCGTACCAAATTCGATACTTCAAAACCATCCATACGTGGCATCTCGATATCCAATAACATCAGATCTGGCTTAATCGTCTCAAGCTGTTCTATTGCATCAACACCATCTTTCGCAGTGACAACGTCATAACCTTGGCGTTCTAACAAACGTGAAGTTACCTTACGTACCGTAACCGAGTCATCGACAATCATAATCAAGCGGCGTTCATCATAACGCTGCTTGGTATAAGTCTCATCTGCCTGTTTACTACGTGCAGTTGACTGTGCTTGTCGAGCAATATTTTGGCCATCCAAAATCAAACAGACTTGACCATCACCGAGAATGGTAGCACCGGCAATTACCCCAATACTGGAGAACTGTTGACCGACAGGTTTTACAACAATTTGTCCTCGCGAACCAATCAACTGGTCAACCAGCAAAGCTGTAGTTTGACCTTGCGCACCTTTAATCAACAGCACTGGTAATGAGTGAACTACACCGCTCAAACGTGGAATTGGTTGCCCAGCAACAAACTCCGACAAATAACGTAAACGATAGCGTTCTTGGTCAATACTGAAGTAGTCTTCTTGACTATCGAAGTACTGCTCTAATGCCATTGGTGAGATACGCACAATACGATCGATCTGTGCCAATGGGAACGCGAATTGTTGATCGCCTGCTTTTACCATCAAGGCATCGCTCACCGCCACGGTAGTTGGTACGCGAATGGTAAAAGTCGTTCCTTTACCTAAAGTGGAATCAACACTGACGTGACCACCGAGGGTTTTAATATCACTTTGTACAACATCCAGACCTACACCACGTCCAGAAATTTGAGTGACTTGAGCCGCTGTACTAAAGCCTGGATGGAAGATAAATTGTAGAATTTCTTCCTGATCAAGCTTTTGATCTTTGGTCATTAAACCAGTCTGTAATGCTTTTTCTTTAATGCGGTTAACATCAATACCTTTACCATCGTCACTAAAGGTCACAACAACATCCGTGCCTTGACGACCAATGTTCAACACAATATGTCCAGTCTCTGGCTTTTGTGCCTGTAGACGTTGTTCACGGTCTTCAATCCCGTGGTCAATCGCGTTACGTAACATATGTTCAAACGGCGCAACCAAACGTTCAAGAATACTGCGGTCTAATTCACCTTCAGTATTATTCACCACCAGTTCTGTTGGGCGGTTTAAGGTCGATGCTGTTTGACGCACAATACGTTGTAAACGCGGCAATAGACGTGAGAATGGCACCAGACGAGTACGCATCAAGCTTTCTTGAATTTCAGCCTGAATACGTGACTGCTGTAACAACAAACCTTCGGTATCACGAATCTTTTCAGACAGTGTAGTTTTAAAGTCAACCAAATCCGATGCAGACTCGGCCAAAGACTTGGACAATTGATTCAACGATGAATATTGGTCCATTTCTAATGGGTCAAAGTCGGCATAACGTGAGTTTTCACCACCATGTCGTGCAATAATCTGACTTTCTAGCTCGCCTTCCATTCGGCGTAACTGATCCGCCAAACGTTTGATTGCCAGTTCCATTTCCGTCAAGGTACCGCCCAACTGACCTAAGTCCATCTCGATACGTGAACGGTTGATCGCATTCTCCCCTGACAAATCAATCATCTTCTCGATGACGTCAGCAGAAACACGGATCATTTCATTATTCTGTTCAATGCGTTCTGTGGTTTCCCACTCGCCTAACATTGACGGTGGCTCAGTTCCATCGCCCTGTACAAACTCCATTGTATAATCAGGGGTAAAGATATCTTTAGCAGAAAGTTTCTGTGGCAGTTGTGCAGAAACGTCTACAAACTCCATCTTCTCTAGACTTTGTTTTAAGCCATCAAAGTTTGCATATTGGCGTTTAGAGATCGCATCCTCAAGCCACGCAAATGCAGTGTTGAGTAGGTTGTCATACACATTTGAATTGAAATGATGTACACCAAATTGCTCGAATGCATTTTCTAAGTGGTAGGCAATAATGGCAATCGCATCCATTTCTGCCATACGTGCACCACCTTTGAGACTGTGGGCATTACGCTGTAACTGCAACAGTAAACTACGGTTACCGCGTTGATCAAACCATTGTTTTAATAAGCCTTGTGCCTGCTCTATTAGTTCTTCCGCTTCTTCAAGGAAAGTTTGTTCAACCAGAGAGCGAACATCGTCATCTGCTGACGCGGTCTCTGTCTCAACCGTTTGAGCTGCTGAAGTATCTTCCAGCACTTCCTCTTCAACTTCAACACTGCTGGCTTGCTCTTCAAGTGCTATTGGCTGTACGTCAATTTCAGCTTCAGCCTCAACAAGTTCAAGTACTTCTGCCTGAGTATCAACACGCTCACTTTCATTGACTTCATCTACAGGCGTATCCTCAACAGCTGTTTCAAACGTTGCAGGAGCAACCGCTTGATCGGCCTGTTGCAGTAGTTGTACAACATGCGTTGATGGATAATCTGTTTGCTGATCGCGAATGGTTTGAATACGATCGGCAATATCATCTTGAACTAAACGAATGATCGCAATCAGTTGTGGCGTTGCCTGAATCTGTTGGTTGATCAGTTTTTCATAAATTGTTTCCAATTCATGCGCTATCAAACCAATATGACGCGCTTGAATCATATTTGAACCACCTTTTAAGGTGTGCAAATAACGCATCAAGTTCTTTAGAGCATTGATATTTTGGTGATCGGCAGTCCATGTATTTAGATCCGCATCAATCCCCCCCATCAACTCATCTGCTTCTTCTAAGAAGATATCCAATAGGTCAGGATCAAAGTCACGGTTTGCATCAGTTGATTGTAACTGTTGCTTATCCAAAGCCAACTGAGCAGCGAACGTGGTGACATCAATCGTTGCTGACACAGATTCAGCTTGGACTGACGCAACCGTCATAGTTGCATCTAATGACTCAGCAACATCTTCGATTACAGCTGATTGATCTTGCAGCGGTGCTGGTACCGACTCAGTTTCAACTGGATCTGCCACAGCAGCTGTTCTCGATAAATTAGCCAGCACAACTAAAGTGTGTGTCGATGGATAGTCCACTTGTTGATCACGAATAGTTTGAATACGATCGGCAATATCATCTTGCACTGAACGAATCGTAGCAATCAATTGTGGCGTTGCCTGAATCTGTTGATTGATCAACTTCTCGTAGATGCTTTCTAATTCATGCGCAATTAAGCCAATATGACGCGCTTGAATCATATTCGAACCACCTTTCAAGGTGTGTAAATAGCGCATCAAATTCTTTAAGGCGTTGACATTTTGATGATCCGCAGCCCATGTATTCAGATCAGTATCAATCCCACCCAGTAACTCGTCGGCTTCTTCAAGGAAGATATCTAGTAAATCAGGATCAAAATCACGATTCGCATCATCTGACTGTAACTGCTGCTTATCTAAAGTAAATTGAGCAGCTAAATCTGTACTCGCAATAACCGGCGTAGTTGCTTGTTGGAGTTCAACTGTATTTGTCTCTTCAACGGCCTCAGTCACTTCAACAACAGCTGTTTCCAGAGCCTCAACATTTTGTTGAGTGAATGAACTTAATTCATTTAAAACCAGTTCATGCGCTTTGCTTAAGGTAACACGCTGTCCTGCGGCCAAAGTATCAAACAGTTGAATAAACTGTTGATGGACCTGGTGATAAAGCTCAAACGCATAATCAAGATGCAGCAGACTTGATTTAAAGAGAATATCTTGATAGCTAGAACGCAACTGACTGGTGTATTGATACATACCAATAGTTGCATGGTGATGAGTATGCTGCAACAAGGTCTCAGCTTGCTGGCTGAGTAACTGAATATACTGAGGGAACTCCTGACGTGCACGCTTTTCAAAATCAAACTCGACGTCTAAGAGATCATTAATATTGAGTTCAAGCAGCTCAGAAACTAAACCTTGTGGTCGAACAATGGTTCCATTCTTTTCTTCGAGTTGGAAATCATAGCTATCCCATGCTACATTAAAGGTTGCATAAGTTTCATCAAATTTCTGCTGTGAACCTTGCTGTTTCAATGTATGTAAATAATCACGCACAAATTGAGCATAATGCGTGAGTAATGCAGTCTCATCTGAACTTGAATCTAACTCTTCTTGTAATAATGTTTTAAATAGATTTTCAACTTTAGAGCTAGCTTCAAACACATGATCTACATGCGCCATGGCAGAGCTACCACGTAAAGTATGTAATGCTCGAATCAGCGTATTATAGTGATCATTACTTGGACGGTCATTTACCAAGAATTGATCAATTGTAGCAAGATGTTCTTCGGCTTCTTCCAAGAAGATGGCCAAAGTTTCCTTCGCAAGAACTTCATCATCAGTATGAACTGTTGTCTCAGCAGGAAGGGATTCGACCACAAGGACGTCAGAAACAGTTTCTTCAACTGTTTCTGCATCAACCCATTCAAGACCCGTCACGACATCATCATGTGTTAAATCAGTTGCAAGCTTAAATAACTCCGCTAATGCTGGCTCAGGACTTTGCTGTTGTTGTAATTGTTGTCCCAATAATACCAGTGGTCTGAAATCGATAAGATGACTTTGAACTGCTTTAAAATCATGAATCAGTTTAAAACGGTAAAGATTGAAAACGGCTTGTATATAGCGTTGGATATCCGTATTTAAGGTAATCGTACCCGCAATAACACGATTTAAAGTATCTTCAACCGTCCACGCCAACTCACCAGACGACTTCGCCCCCACCATTCTTCCAGAGCCTTTCAGCGTATGGAAATGGCGACGAATATCTGTAAGCACATCTTGCTGATGTGGTTGTTCCGTCCATTGAACTAATAATGGTTCTAACTCAACAAAGATTTCATCTAATTCTTCAATAAAAATTTCAAGAATCTCTGCATCTTGTTCAAGATAACTGTCTTCAGGAAGCGTCATCGTTTCAACTAACGTTTTTAATATTTGTTTCATAGCTGCTTCTTTCGTTTTTATCCACCAATCGTGGGTAAAAATTACGTATATCTATCACACAAGATGTAGTTCCATTTCGCCATCACCTTGTTGAGATATCCAACATCTCTAAAATAAATGGAAAGACAGACACCCCCATCTGCCTTTCCAATTCGGTTTAATCAGGTAACTTAAAGTCAGTTACTGATTCACGTAATGATTCAGCCATATTTGCCAGCTCAGAAACTGAGCGCGCTGTATCAAACGTTGCAGTTGTCGTTTGTGAAGTAATTTCCTGCACGACATTCATCGTGGTTGCAATATGGCTGGCAGAAGCAGACTGAAGTTTTGCTGCATCCGAAATGCTTGCAATCAGTTTTGCCAAGTCACCCGATACAGTCTGAATTTCATCCAGTGCAATACCAGCATCTTTTGCAAGGTTCGCACCACGTACAACTTCCGACGTGGTTTGTTCCATTGAAATTACAGCTTCGTTAGTATCTGTTTGAATGGTTTTTACCAAGCTCTCGATCTGTTTGGTTGCTGATGCAGAACGTTCTGCAAGACGTTGTACCTCATCCGCTACCACTGCGAAACCACGACCTGCTTCACCAGCCATCGATGCTTGAATTGCAGCATTTAATGCCAAGATGTTCGTTTGGTCAGCAATATCGTTAATCAGCGAGACGATGTTACCAATCTCTTGTGAAGATTCACCCAAACGTTTAATACGTTTTGAAGTCTCTTGAATCTGTTCACGAATGTGATCCATACCTTCGATCGAACGGTTTACCACTTGCGCACCATTGGTTGCAATTTGTACCGAACGTTGTGCTACGTCAGCAGACTCAGAAGCGTTGGCAGATACTTGGTCAATCGACAATGCCATTTCGTTCATCGCGGCTGATGCACCTGCAATTTCTTGTGCCTGATGTTCAGAAGCTTCCGCTAACTGGTTAGTAATACTCTGCGTATCTTGGGTATAACGTGCGACTTCTTGCGAGGTATCGGTAATTCGAGATACAAGGTCACGTAACTGGTCAATCGCAAAGTTAATCGAGTCGGCAATCGCACCCGTAAAGTCTTCCGATACCGTTGCATATGAACGCAAGTCACCGTCCGCTAAGTCGGCAATCTCATCCAGTAAACGTAAAATCGCGTTTTGGTTACGGTCATATTCATCTTGTAAGCGTGTCACACGCTCTTTATCGGTATTACTACGTAGTGCAAGTAATTGTAGTGCAGAGAATACAAGTAAACCTAAAGCACCAATCAGTACGATACCTGCGATTACGTTACCCCAACCACCTTCTGCTTTATTCGACAAATCATTCAGTGAAGTCAAAAGTGCATCAGACTGAGAGAAAATTTGTGAAGATGCCTGACGTACGCGAACAATCTGGTTGGCGTTTTGCAATACTGTTGCTGCCGCAGATTTCAAAACAGCGTCATAATCAGATTTGATGCTATCGACTGACTCACGTAAAGCAGAAGAACTAATACGGTCTACGCCGAGCTCAGAACTACCGTTTAATTGCGCATTCAGATAAACACCAAAAGTATCAATATCGGCACCGAAGTCATTTGCGGACACGCTAGAATTGTCTGTACCAACCAACACTGAGTTGATCGAACGTAAAATACGTTCTGCAATAAACACCTGGTTTTTAGTGATGATTACCTGACTACTTGGCATGTTTTCACGGACCATCTGGTCGACCATCAAGTTATATTCCGCCTGAATTTCAGGAATCGTTTCACTGATCGAGATGTTGGTATCGTAAAGTTGGTTAATGACTTTTTGTTGTGATGCAATCAGATCAATATTCTTTGAGACATTATCCCAAAGCCCACTCACCTTTTTATATTCATCTGAGCCTTTACCATAGACACTTTCAACTGTATCTAAGTTTTCAGCAAATTGCTTTTCTGACTCAACCAGTTTTTTCATTGCTTCTGGCGTACCAGATGCTGTTGCTTCTGTCGCTTGACGTGAAATCGTTTGCGATAACAAACGTAACTCACCCAAACTACGAGTCAATTGATTCGAACGCGGTACGCTAACGAATAAGTAAATTAAGAGGATGACTGCAAGGGCCAACGCAATTAAAGCACGATAGATAATCGGTTTTGATTTCTCAGTTTCACCGAATAAGCGTGAAAACTGGTCAAGTTGTGCTCGAATATTATCTAAGAACACACCGCCTTTTTTCAGCCCTGCACTATCGCCATTGCCGTTCTTTTTTTTAAGTTTAAAGCCCATATCAGCTTCTCCCCAAATACGCGTTTATCTTCCGTAGCGTATTAAATTAGTTTATAAATTTTATTGATGCATTCATGTACTGAGGATTGTTTAACAAACGACTCAATAAAAATACATGCCATTGTTGATTATGTTGATGGAAATGACCTTGGCAATAATCTTTCAATTTATTATCCAGCTCATTATTTTGGGAGAAAAAACTCTTCTTATTAAAGTGTTGAATCCCCAATACCTGATCAACGACCAACCCCACATAATGGTCTTGATGGCTAATACAAATCACTTTTTGCGTCGGGGAAAACTGACTTCGTTGTCCTGAGATAAAATGTGTTAAATCAGAAACTGAAAGTAGTCTTCCGCGAATATTGGCCAAACCACGTACCCACGCCTGAGTATTTGGTACAGGTGTATATTTCGGAGGATAAATCACCTCCGAAATTTCCCCTAAAGGCGCAACAAAATATTGCCCCAACATCTCAAATGCGATACCAGACCAACGGCTGACTTCGTTTTGAGTTGCAGTATATTGCTTGTTACCTCGCTTGGATAAGCGAAGCAATTCGATAAATCCATTTGCTGCCATACCCTATCCCGTATTGAGAAGGCTCATCTTGAGCAAAAAATTAACTTAATAATTGTTTAATCACATCAATCAGCTGTTGTTCATCAATCGGCTTAGTCAAATAATCACAAGCCCCTTGACGCTTACCCCATACACGGTCTGTAGCCTGATCTTTTGTACTTACGATCACAACAGGAATATGCTGTGTGTCTTTACCTTTACTGATTTGGCGTGTCGCCTGAAAGCCATTCATCCCTGGCATCACCACATCCATTAGCACGAGGTCAGGAAGTTCTGCCTGCGCCATGGTCACCCCATCAGCACCATTGGTCGCTTCTATAACGTCATAACCGTGCTTCGTCAAAATTTCTCTAAAGCGAAATGTTTCAGTAGGTGAATCATCTACAATAAGTATACGAGCCATTTTTTCCTCAATCTTTAATTTTATGCGCTAACGTGGTTGCGAATCGCATTTAACAGCTCATCTTTACTAAATGGCTTGGTTAAATATTCATCCGACCCCACAACACGCCCTTTAGCCTGATCAAACAAACCGTCTTTGCTTGATAACATAATCACTGGAATATTTTGATAATTTAGAGAATTTTTAATTAATGCACAGGTTTGATAACCGTCTAAACGAGGCATCATGATGTCTACAAAAACGATATCTGGATTGGCTTCTGCGATTTTTGATAATGCTTCAAAGCCATCAACAGCAGTAATGACCTCACAACCTTCACGTTGCAACAAGGTCTCAGCTGTACGACGAATCGTTTTTGAATCGTCAATCACCATCACCTTTAAATTTTGAAATTTATCTTCCATTTATTGTCCTGCCCCAATACTCAATACAAATTATGGTTGGTTTAATTTGTTTTATACAGATTAGTTGATATTTTTAACATATCTTTACTTGCATTATCAATGAAGTTTTTTGAACCAATCTATCAGTTTCTCTAAACAATCCTAAACAGTTCACACTTTTGATTAAATTCCTATTTTTTTTGCTGAATAACTATTTTTAAATGTATAAATTAGCACTAATATACAACTGATTATTATTTAAAAATAAGTGATTTAATTAACTTTTTTACGGGGAATGTAATGACTGGTTCGTTAAAGTGCGGTTTCCGCATTCGTCACTTTACAACGATTACTCGTACTTACATTTGTTGTTTTTTCCTTTTGCTATTTATGAGCAGTTCATCTTTTGCAACGACTGAACAGTCTAAAGCGGTTTGGTATCGTTATTATGACAAAAACAGAGTTGCCAATGTCAGCACCTCAGTCACACCAGAACATATCCGCTACGGTTATGAAGCACTTGACCGCAATATGCAAGTGATCAAACGTAACCGACCATATAACGCTGCCGTTGATGCTCAACAATCCTCTCAACGCGAATCGATTGCTCGTCGCCGAGAACAGGACTTGAAGCTAAAGCGCGCCTATGGCAGCCCGCAAATTGCAGCAGCGAAACGAGATCAGATTTTAGCAAACCTAAAAAAACAGCTGAACTACCAACAAGAACAATTACAACAATTACAGAAGGACAAAATTGGCTTTAAACGCCAAGAAATGGAATATCACCGTAAAGGTGAAATGCTGCCAACGCAGCTCAAAAGTAATCTGGAAAATAATGCTCAAAATATCGAGAACGTCAAAAAAACTGTTGAAAGCTTACGCAATGCCTATCATAAGACCGAAGTGGAATATAGCGATATTATCAATCGTTTAAATGCTCTCGGCTCGACCTAAACCCTGAATATGCAATAATCCCCTGATCATCTCGACATTAATCTTTAAACAATTCCAATATTTAAAGCCATTGCGGTACTTTATACTGCGCGAAATTGAATGATTCATGTCATAATGCCAATTGCTCAAAACTGAGCCCATTATTTTGCTCATTTTATAGCACTTTTTAAATAACACTTAACTTTAGGACAGTTTCCATGCGCGCAAGCCGCTTTTTATTTGCAACGTTAAGAGAAACCCCAAATGATGCTGAAGTGATTTCTCACCAGCTCATGTTACGTGCGGGGATGATTCGTAAATTAGCTTCTGGCTTATACTCTTGGTTGCCCATGGGAACGCGCGTTTTAAAGAAAGTGGATGCGATTGTTCGCGAAGAAATGAATCGTTCAGGCGCATTGGAAGTGTTCATGCCGGTTACGCAACCTGCTGCACTTTGGGAAGAATCTGGTCGTTTCGAACAATACGGCCCAGAGCTATTGCGCTTTAAAGATCGCCATGACAATCCTTTCGTGTTGGGCCCAACTCACGAAGAAGTCATTACCGACTTGGCGCGTAACGAGCTAAAAAGCTATAAGCAACTGCCATTGAATTTCTATCAAATTCAAACCAAATTCCGTGATGAAATTCGTCCACGTTTTGGTGTGATGCGCTCGCGTGAATTCATCATGAAAGATGCTTACTCTTTCCATGCTGACCAAGCATCATTACAAGAAACCTATGATGTCATGTATGACACCTATAGCCGTATCTTTACACGCTTAGGCCTGGATTTCCGTCCAGTACAAGCTGATACAGGTTCAATTGGTGGTTCTGCATCGCATGAATTCCATGTACTTGCATCAAGTGGTGAAGATGACATCGCTTTCTCGACAGAATCTGACTTTGCCGCAAACGTTGAAATGGCAGAAGCGCTTTTAGTCGGTGAGCGTGCTGCTGCAACTCAAGCATTAACGCTAGTTGATACACCAAACCAAAAAACCATTGCTGATGTTTGCCAGTTCTTAAATGCTGATGCCAAACAGTCTGTTAAAGCATTACTGGTACAAGGTCCAACTGACGACAAAGGCAATACACCAGTTGTTGCATTGTTCCTCCGTGGCGACCATGAACTCAATGATATTAAAGCTGAAAAGCATCCATTGATTGCTGCACCTTTGGCATTTGCAACTGAAGAACAATTGCAACAACACGGCCTAACAGCTGGTTTCTGCGGTCCACAAGGTCTGCTTGAAAAAGGCTTAACTGTGATTGTAGATCGTGCTGCATCGGTATTGTCTGACTTTGTGGCGGGTGCAAATGAAGTCGACAAGCATGCAACAGGTGTAAACTGGGACCGCGATGCGAAATTCACGGAAGTGTTTGACCTACGTAATGTGGTTGAAGGCGACCCTTCTCCAGATGGTAAAGGTACGATCCAAATTAGACGTGGTATTGAAGTTGGTCATATTTTCCAACTCGGTACAAAGTATTCTGAAGCTTTGGGCTGTAAAGTCTTAGGTGAAGATGGCAAACCATTTACCGTCACCATGGGTTGTTACGGAATTGGTGTAACACGTGTTGTCGCTGCTGCGATCGAACAAAACTTCGATGATAAAGGTATTATTTGGCCACAAGCGATTGCACCTTTTGAAGTTGCAATTGTGCCAATGAATGCACATAAATCACCACGTACGCTTGAAGCAGCTGAAGCACTCTATGCTGAATTACAAGCACAAGGCTATGATGTATTACTAGATGACCGTAACGAACGTCCAGGCGTGAAATTCTCTGATCTTGAATTGATGGGTATTCCACATCGTATCGTGATTGGTGAGAAAGGCTTGGATGCGGGTACTTTTGAATATAAAGGCCGTCGTGATGCTGAAGCGACTAACCTCAATAAAGAAGAATTATTAGCAAAACTTGTTCGCTAATCTCAATTCTATCTGTAAAAAAGCCGTTTCATTGAAACGGCTTTTTTTATTGCTGATTTAAACAGTCAAATCTTTAATGGTTTCTGATGGCCCATTATTTTTAACAGACTCAATGCCTTTATCACGAGACTGTTCATTTGAATACAGCTGACTGGTACCAATCACCTGATGGTTAGCGGCTTTCAAATTAAAATAAGGCTTATCATTCTTAGACGTTAATCGCTCATAGCGTGCATCATCTGGACTATTTTTTTGTACAGATGCAATTCCATTCTGCGCAGCTGCTTTGGTTTTATATAATTCACTATTTAAAATTGGCTCACCATTTCCTGCTTTTAATACAAAACGATATTGCCCATCACTCGCTTGACTTACTTCGAACCATCCTGCCATAAGGACCTCTATTTTTGGAGTTAGTATTGATTGTTATCTCATCCAATATAGATCAGCAATTGCCGTTTAAGAAGATTAAATTTTGTTCATTTTTGGTAATTTATGTAATGAATAAAAAAGGAGCATTTTCATGCTCCCCAATAAAAATAAATTAAACTTTTTTCACAAATTCAGATTTTAATTTCATGGCACCCACACCATCAATTTTACAATCAATGTTATGACCATCGCTTGCATCAGGCACCAAACGAATACTTTTGACCTTCGTTCCAACCTTAACGACAGATGATGAACCTTTAATTTTTAAATCTTTAACAACCGTAACGCTATCACCATCAGCCAATACATTACCGTTGGCGTCTTTAATAATGTCTTGCAATTCTGAAGCAGATGCTTCCCCTTCCTTCCATTCATGTGAACATTCAGGACAAATCAATAAGTCGCCATCTTGGTAAGTATATTCTGATTGGCATTGTGGGCAATTTGGAAAAGACATAAAAGAAACTCAAAACGACTATTATGATGGATAGATGCAGTTTTTCAAAATTTAGGCTTGAATCGCTTTGCCAAGTAAATAATTTTTAAGTACCAAAGCATGATTAAGCTCAGGATCTTTAGCTGCATAAATCAGCGTCAATTGCTGTTGCTCTGCCATTTCTCGGAGCTGGTGCACATAAGGATTATCTTTAAGCTCTTGATAATACCTTTCTTGAAAGCTGAGCCAGTGCTCAGCCTTATGACAAAAGGCCTGTCGCAATTCTGTAGAAGGTGCAATTTCCTTCATCCAAACATCCAAATGCGCACGCTCTTTAGAAATTCCTCTTGGCCACAAACGGTCAACCAATACACGCTGTCCATCGGTTGGTTCTACAGGATCATAAATACGTTTGATCTCGATTTGCACATGACTCTCCAGCACCTTACCCGTTCAACTTTCCATTGAAATATCTATGACCTGCCCTTTGGAATCAAAGCTCACACAAATCACATAGTTGGTAATTTCGTCTGGTAAGGTAAAATCCAGCATATCATAACTGTCTAAATCCTCATCTTGCCACTGATGAGCAAGCACCAAAAACTCTAACACCTGTATAGGTGATGGCGTTGACGTTGCAAAATGCTTTTTCCAATATGCTGGCTCCACTTCCTCCAGATGGTGTTGAATAAACAATTCCACACTATCTTCGGCTTGTTGATTTTCCAAAGCTTCACGCATGGCGATACGCGCAAGTTGTTCACGGCGTTCAACAATCGCTTGTTCTGACATAGCATCCCCCGATGTAATGATCATCAAAACTCTGTATTTAAGATTTAAACTGTTTTCCTTATTGATCTGGTATGTCTGCTTGTACCAATAAGCTCAATAAATAAAGTGATTCTTGCCAACCCAGATAACATGCCTCTACAGGAATCACATCAGGGATTCCCTCTTGTGTAATCTGCACTTCTGTACCGACCAATACTTGCTTCAATTGAATTGTGACTTGAATGTCACCCGGTAAATTCGGATCGTCAAAGCGATCGGTGTAACGCAGAAGCTCATTGGGTACCAGTTCAACATAGGTTCCACCAAAGGAATGCGAGCTCCCCGTTGAGAAATTGGTAAATGACATTTTATAAGTTCCACCTTGTTGTGGATCTAAATGATGAACTTTTGCGGTAAATCCATGCGGAGGCAGCCATTTAACCAATGCATCAGGATCAAGAAATGCGTTATACACACGTGCAGGTGGCGCATTAAATACGCGATGTAATCGAACTGTGCCTGTCATTATTATTCTCCAATATCACTATTATTCTGTTGGATCGATTCATCATAGCGATTTATTGTACAAAAGCTATGCCTTCAATCGCTCATTTGAGCACGAATATCGAGAATCTCAAGCTGCTTTTTTGTGAAAAATGGCGCAAAATAACAATCCATATTTTAGTGTCCAGAACGCAGATTTAGGATTGATCTATGAGTCAGCTTGCTTTTACTGCTTTTAGTTTAAATGGTGTCGATGCACAAAAATTTTTACAAGGTCAAGTGACGGTTCATGTAGAACGCTTGCCTGAAAATGAAAGTCGCTATACTGCTATTTGTGACTTAAAAGGACGTATTCATTTTGGTTTATGGATTAAAAGATTAAATCCAGAAAGTTTTGAACTTGTGACCACTCAGGATCAGGCTGAAGAGTTTTCTAAGCATATTAAAAAGTTTGGTGCTTTTTCTAAAATGAAGCTAGAAGAAGTTGGAACAGTTTATCCAACAGTTGTCGGCACACAAACCGAGTTTTCTGCAACAACGACAGATATCGATACTTGGCAAGTTCAAGCAATCCAGTCTGGGCAAGCTTGGATTACCCAAACAACAGAACATTTGTTCCAACCTCAAGAATTACGTTTACATCAACGTGATGGTGTGCATTTCGATAAAGGCTGTTACCTTGGTCAGGAAATCGTGGCACGTCTTTGGTTTAAAGCTAAACCAAAGCACTGGCTTCATTTAATCCAAGCCAAAGGTGATCTTCCTGCCTCTGCAACTCAACTCAATAAAGATGTTGAAGTGGTGAATAGCGTTGCATTTGAAGAAGGCTATTTAGCACTGGTGATTGCAAAACCCGCTGCTTTAGAAGAACTTGGCGTAACCGTTTTAGATTTACCAGAAACGCTTAATGGTGATGTAGCAAGACCAAGCTAAATACTTGTCAAAATCAGGCTTTGATTTTATATTAAAAACTCATGTGTTATCGCGGCTGCTGAACCCGATCAACTCATGAGTTTTTTAATATGGATGATGTAGCACAACAACGTAATCGAGCGTGGCGACGTAAACAAAAATTTCTATTTCGTGGTCGAGGCTGTAGGCATAGTTCTCTCTATTGGAAGCCTCCTAAACAATGGAAATATCTGTATACACGACAAGATAAACTTGCACGCGCTAAGCAATTAAGAATTGAATACCCTCGAATTTCCAAAGCAAAATATTTACGTGAAGCTCATTTCAACTCTTGGATTTAACATACTGAACACTCTTTTTATTTGCAGTCGCAATCAATGGCGTAGTCCTACAGCCGAACGTATTTTCGCTCAAGGGTATGGCCTACATACCCGTTCAGCGGGAACTAGCCGCCACGCCAAATATACAATTTCATTCAAAGATATCGCTTGGGCCGAGCAAATTTTTGTGATGGAATCTCGACATAAACAACAACTCAAACAACAATTTTCCAAACAACTTATGCATAAGAAAGTCTTTGTGCTCGACATCCCTGACGACTATCAATATATGGATGCTGAACTAATCGAATTACTGCAATTGGCAATGCAGCCTTATTTCAAATAAAGTTGAACGATCGTTCTTGTCGAAAATCGAAATGAAGGTTATTGTTCACCTATTCTCAATACAACCGATTTCTCATGAAAATAATGATCAAAACATGGTTATCTGTACTCAGTCTGAGCCTGCTCAGCGTACAAAACCTGCATGCCGACAGCAAAACCCTTGAGCAAAACTTTAAACAGAATTATCCAGATATTCCAGTCAAATCCGTCAGTCCCTCTCCTTTACCTGGTATTTATGAAGTCTATGCCGCGGGTAAAATTATCTATACCGATGAAACAGCCAAATACCTGTTTTTTGGCAACCTCCTCGATGTAAAAAATAAGAAAAATCTAACCGAAGAGCGTTTAGCTGAGTTTGGTAAGATTGATGTCAAACAACTACCACTCGATCAGGCAATTAAATATGTAAAAGGCAATGGGAAACGTATCCTCTATGTCTTTAGTGATCCTGATTGTCCTTATTGCCAAAAGCTCGAACAGCACATGACTTCAGTTGATAATGTCACCGTGTATCTGTTCTTGTTCCCGCTTAAAAAATTACATCCGCAAGCTGAAGCGGTTGCCAATAAAATTTGGTGTTCGAAAAATCAGTATGAAGCTTGGGAAGACTATATGCTACACCGCAAAGCACCTAAAAATGCTGCACAGTGCGAGACTCCAATACAGAAAAATCTCGCCTTAGGTCAAAAATTACAAATCGATGGGACACCAACCTTATTCTTGCAAAATGGTATGCGACTTTCAGGTAGCCCGCAAAATGCTGAACAAATTGAACAGCTCTTACAAGAAGCCAGTCGCTAAAAACAAAGATAAAATATGAAGGCTTGTTGACCATTTTGCCACAAATGACTCGCAAGCCATTCTTTTAAAATTAACCATAATTATTTGATTTTAATTAATTTAATAAAAAATAAGATCAATAGCACTTTTCGCCTTTGCTACGATTTATACAAAATCCTTATTTACATTTTGCAGCAAGCTTTTATGATGGGAACAGCATATTGAGTTCTGCTATGCAAAGGATGAAAGCAGATCAACGTGAAAGGAAAAAAAGATGAAAAAATTGCTCATTGCGAGTTTAATCACTATTGCAAGCCATGCAGCATTCGCCGCAGACAATAAGACTCCAACCACTAAAGCAGATCCTCTGTTTACTAAAGCAACCCAACTTTACGAAGCGAAGGACTATCCTGCCGCTTTTCAAGAAATGCAACGTTTAGCCAATACAGGAAACTTGCAAGCGATCTATAACATTGGATATATGACTCAAGCTGGACAAGGCACTGCAAAAGATGAGAAAAAAGCTGTGCAATACTATCAAGATGCATCCAATAAAGGATATGGACCTGCAAGCTTTAGTTTGGCTCAAGCCTATCACAAAGGCACGTTAGGTCTTGCCAAAGATCCACAAAAATATAAACAATATTTAGAAAAAGCATCTGTTCAAGGTTCAGATGAAGCAACCGTTGAATTTGCTGATTTATTATTTAGGCAGGGAAAACCTGAATATGACCAATTGGCTGTGCAAAAGTTACTGCCACTACTTCGCAAGGATTATTATCCAGCGAAAAACCTAAAGGCCGTGTATGACCTTGGAATTGGAGTTAAAAATAAAAATCCATTTATGCAACAGCAAGCCATTGAAAGCTTAAAAGATTTAGCTAAAAAGGACTATGCGCCTTCTCTCGTGATTCTTGGTAATATGCTGGCCAATGGAACAATTATCGATCAAGACCTAGACCAAGCGAAAAATATTTTTTCTCGCTTAGCTGCTGTCAATTATCCAAATGCACAAGAATCATTAGCCAAAGTTGAAGAAGCAATTGCTGCAAAAAAAGCTGCACCTGCTCAAACAGCAAAGAAATAAATCGTTAAAGCAGCACCTAAATATTTAGGTGCTGCTTGTCCTTCATTTAGAATTGCTTGCTAACTTTAATTCCAGCACTCCAGTTACGTCCATCTGCAGGCTCGAAGACGCGACTATTGCTATCATTCACGATGACTGAACCTGCATAGTTTTTATCAAACAGGTTATCGACACGTGCAAAGCCATTAATCCCCCAATCTGCGTATTTCCATGCATATCCAGTATATACCGAAGCAACGGTATAACTTGGTGCTGCATCACTATTGATATCATCAACATAGACCTTGTCTAGATACTGAGCATCAATACCTGCATAGAAGCCTTGCTCTGGTTTCCAAGCTAAACCCATAAAGGCTTGGTTTTTAGCCACACCTGGGATTGCATTGCCCTTTTCAACAGCCTTTACAGCTCCGATGGCTGGAATAGCAGCATCAAATTTAGCATCCAAATAACCATAACTGGCATTCATTTCCAAGTCTTTCCAGAGCTTTTTATTCCATGCGAATTCAGCACCTTGGCGTATTGTTTTATCAGCATTTCTAAACGTTGAACGACCATCAGAAGTACCTGCGGAAACAATATCATCCTGAGTCTTGCTCTGGAAAACAGCCAAAGTAAAATCACCAAACGGGTTTTGCGATTTCAACCCCACTTCATAGTTATCACTTGTAGATGGTTTGAGATCGAAGTTAAACCCAGACTTTTTAGGATCAGCTTGATAAGCCATTTCTGTGAAGGTTGGGGTTTCAAAACCTTTAGCATAGCTGGCATAAGCCAACAACTCAGGTGCAATTTGCCAGCTTAAGGCAGCCGATGGTAACACCTTGTTATAATCCGTTTTATCACTATCATTGCCATTGCTTAAATAACGATCCTTAGATTTATAATGCACATTGCTATAACGCACACCAGTATCTAAACGCCAAGTCGGTAAAAACTGCCAAGAGGCTTGTAAATAGGGATCAACATTCCACAAGGTATTGTCTTCATCGCGACGCAATGTGCCTTTCACCCCATAAGACGGCGACCCATTAACAAGATGAAAGTTCTCATACCCTTTGCGGTCTTCATCCATGCTATCAACAGCAAGCCCTGCACTAAAAGTGGTATTCGGCAACAGTTCTTTACCTGTCCAACGGAAATCAGCACCATAATAATTGCGTTCAAAATCAATCACACCACCAGCGTGATTCTTATTTAGTTGTGTAGTGTTAGGGATACATTCTCGAGTGTCTTTTTTAAAACTACATCTTGGTATCGATTGATATTGAGTCACCTGACGATTGCCAAAATATGCCATGGCATACAACTCATGTTGATCATTAATCGGTTTAGACCAAGTCATACCCGTTTGCGTTTGCTCAATGTCTTTACGAACGTTATATTCATTATTCGCATCATTCACCTGACGCGGATTTTGCTGCCATTGGGTTCGATTTAGGCCTTGAGGATCATCAGCATGAATCTTGACATAGTTGGTGATCCAATTAATTTTACTACCATCATCCAAGTTCCACGTCAATTTCGCATTATTTAAGACTTTTTCTGCACTACTGTGGTCTCGATAGCCATCGGTATCAAAATACGAAGAACTGATGATATAGCTCGGTTCATTTTGATTTTTTGCACCGCCCTGTAGTACCAGACCTGCACGATTCTTGTTATGACTGCCACCCGCATAACTCATCTCAATCGAATCTTTCCCCTGACCTTCTTTGGTCGTCGCCAAGATCGCCCCACCTGATGAGTTGCCATATAGTGATGAGAATGGGCCTGTTAACACCTCAAGATGGCTGAGACTACTTAAGTCTATATTTGAAGTCTGCCCCTGACCATCTGGCATCGTTGCTGGAATACCATCGGTATATAAGCGGATTCCACGCACACCAAAGGTAGAGCGCGCACCAAAACCTCGCATCGAGAGCTGCAAATCTTGAGCGTAATTTTCACGATTGCGTAATTGCACACTTGGAATACCTTTGACCACTTCGGTTAAGTTCACCTGCGCAGATTGATCATTCTGAGGCATATCTACTCTAAAGATCGACGCAGGGGTTTCCATATAAGTGGTATCGGTACGTGTTGCTTCAACTTTAATCGTTGGAAGCTGTACTGCAGGTTCTGCATTCGGTGCAGCAGCCCAAACAAGGGAGTTGCTTAACCCCATACACATTGCAACACAACCGTATAAAAGGTTAATTTTCGGTAACGGCATGAAGATTCCTTATTTCTCAAAATTTCAAAGAAAGGCTTTTTAAAAGTAAGAGTCTGATTATTTTATATTTATCTTACACATTTAACTTTAGCTAAAACCATCAATCACGTTACTGATCTGCATTAGCAAATAAAATTAAATACCGTCATAATTGTAAGTGAAACATTTACCCTCATTGTATTGTTGTTGAAACAACTTGAGCTCATTATGCCCGAACTTCCTGAAGTTGAAACCACAAAAACCAGCCTACTCCCCTTGTTAGAGCAACGTGTGCAAGCGGTAAAAGTCTTGAATGCAAGCTTACGTTGGCCGATTCCCAATGATCTTGATAAATTAGTTGGGCAACGCTTAACCCAGCTTAAACGTCGTTCTAAATATATCTTGGCAGAATTTGAACAAGATCAAATGCTTTGGCATTTGGGAATGTCTGGTAGCTTTCGTCTTTGTCAACCCAGTGATGAATTGAGAAAACATGATCACCTCATCATTGACTTTGAAGATCAGCAACTTCGTTACCACGACCCACGACGCTTCGGCTGCATCCTATGGTTAGACCAAGCCAATCAAACCAAATTGATTGATACACTCGGTCCTGAACCACTGAGTGAAGACTTTAACGCAGCTTATTTACGCGAAAAACTCAGTAAAAAAAATGTCGGCATTAAAATTGCTTTGATGGATAATCATGTGGTGGTTGGTGTCGGCAATATTTATGCGACTGAAAGTTTATTCAATATCGGAGTTCATCCAGCACAGCCTGCTTCATCACTCAGCAAAGTACAAGTGGAGAAGTTGGTTATTGAAGTTAAACGTATCTTAAAACAAGCGATTGATTTAGGGGGTTCAACTTTACGTGACTATAGCAATGCCATGGGCGAAAATGGTTACTTCCAACAAACCCTTTTAGCATATGGTCGTGCGGGTGAGATGTGCGTGAATTGTGAAACCACCTTGGAAAACTTGAAGCTAGGACAACGTGCCAGCGTATTCTGCCCACAATGCCAACCACTGAAGTTAAAGAAAGCGTAAGCGAATTAAGATGTAATTAAGGAGGACAAATCATGCAAACAGCGATTGTTCGACACATTCTAGTCAAAGATAAAGATTTAGCTGAGCAGCTAAAAAAGCGCATTCAGTCAGGTGCTGATTTTGCTAAAGTTGCCAAACAATATTCGACCTGTAACTCTGCAAAACGTGGCGGTGAACTTGGCGAAGTAAAAAAGGGACAGCTAGTTTCAGTAATTGATAAACTGGTCTTCACCGCTGCCGAACGTATTCTACACGGTCCGATTAAAAGCCAGTTTGGTTTCCATTTGGTCGAAGTTAAATTCCGTATGGATAGCCTGAGATAGCCCGATTGAGCTTAATGATTTGAATCACGTGCTTTCATCACATAAGTCCATGCTTGGATTGTCTCACCTGTAGCCAATTTAACTTCTACGACTGCTCTTTGATATTGCATACCTTCAAAATCATCGAGCATCTGCCAGTTTTGTTCTAATTTTTCTGTGCTAAATAAATATCCTTCAACCAAAGGATCTGCCTCATTCAACACGATTGCAGGTAAACCTTGATCTGGCCCCCAATCAAGAATATGCACAGTTCCATGTACAAAGGCTTGCTGCCACTCTCCACCAATCTCTCCCAAAATATGTGAATTTTCTCTATTTGGGCAAAGTGTGCCATATACAAATAACCGATTCATGATTGTTTCCCCAAGCAATATGCACAGCATCTTAAAATGAAATCATGCAAGTTTCCATGTCAAAAATGATGAATTCTTTAACAACATCATGTTTTATAGACAATAAAAAACGGCATTAAAAATGCCGTTTTCACTCAAGATTGCTTTAACCTTGTTTTTTTAATTCATCACGAATTTCACGTAACAATTGAACATCTTCTGGTGTTGCTTCAGGCTCAGGTGCAGCCTCTTCTTGTTTACGGATACGGTTCATCACTTTAACCAACAAGAATACAACCCATGCTAATAACAAGAAGTTAATCAGGATCGTTAAGAAGCTACCATAAGCAAATACATTCAGCCCTGCATCCTGTGCCGCCTTCAAGGTCGTCACATTGTTCGGGTTATCGCCGAGGATAAGGAACCAGTTGGTGTAATCTACATCACCACCCAAGATCCAAGAGATCACAGGCATCACGATATCTTTCACTAGTGAATCAATGATTTTACCGAACGCACCACCAATGATGACACCAATCGCTAAATCCATCATATTGCCTTTGATGGCAAATTCTTTAAATTCTTTAATAATACTCATCTATAACTCTCCAGAGTTGAACTTGATCGCAGCCTGTTTTTGCATTGTTTATTACACAGGGGCAGTTATCCACATAATGTTGATAATTTAATATTTTTATCAAAAAAAGAAAGTTATTTCACACTTTAACAACACTTTTTATTTTAATAAAAATATGTGCTTAAGCATCTCTCGACCATTAAGTTTATGCAATAAAAAACCGCTAAATAAATTTAGCGGTTTTTTTCATTTTTCAGTGAAGAAAAATTATTTATCGCGGTTACGCTTACGTTCGTTTTCAGTCAAGTAACGCTTACGAATACGAATCGATTTTGGTGTAACTTCAACTAATTCATCATCTTCAATGAATTCAAGCGCTTGTTCAAGCGTATATTCCATTGCAGGTGTTAAAGTCAAAGCTTCATCAGTACCTGATGCACGAACGTTAGTTAACTGCTTCGCTTTAGTTGGGTTAACAACCATGTCATCAGAACGAGAGTTAATACCGATGATCATACCTTCATATACTTCTAACTGTGGTTTAGCGAATAAACGACCACGGTCTTGAAGTGTGAAGAGTGCATAGCCCAAACAAGTACCTTGAACCATAGAGATCAATACACCGTTTTGACGCTTCGCAACAGTACCTGCTTTTGCTGGACCGTAATGCGAGAAGCTTGATGTCATGATCCCTGTACCAGAAGTCATGGTTAAGAATTCAGAACGGAAACCAATCAAACCACGTGAAGGTACAGTTGCTTCAATACGGATACGGCCTTTACCGTCAACTTCCATATTGGTCATCTCACCTTTACGGAAGCCCATTTGTTCCATTACAGAACCTTGGTGTTGTTCTTCAACGTCAAAAGTTACATTTTCGTATGGCTCTTGTTTTTCGCCATCGATTTCTTTCATGATCACTTGTGGACGTGATACGCCCATTTCGAAGCCTTCACGACGCATGTTTTCAATAAGAACTGAAAGGTGAAGCTCACCACGACCAGAAACTTTGAAACGGTCTGGACTGTCAGTATCTTCAACACGTAATGCTACGTTATGAATCAATTCGCGATCAAGACGCTCACGAATGTTACGTGAAGTTACAAATTTCCCTTCTTTACCAGCAAAAGGAGAGTTGTTGACTTGGAATGTCATCGAAACTGTAGGCTCATCTACAGACAATGGCGGTAAAGCTTCAACATTTTTCGGATCACAAATCGTGTCAGAAATATTTAATGCATCAATACCTGTAATACACACGATATCGCCTGCAGATGCTGTTTCAACATCAACACGCTCTAAACCATGGTAACCCATGATTTTTAAGATACGACCGTTACGAGTCTTACCTTCTTTATCAATTACAGTAACTTGAGTGTTTAATTTTACTGAACCACGTTGGATACGACCAACACCGATTACACCTACGAAACTGTTATAGTCAAGTGATGAAATCTGCATTTGGAATGGACCATCAACATCAACTGCTGGTGGTTCAACGATATCTACGATCGTTTGGAATAACGGGGTCATGTCTTCCGCTAATTCTTCTGGTGAAGGACCAGCAACACCGCGTAAGCCTGAAGCATAAACGATTGGGAAGTCTAACTGTTCGTCAGTACCACCAAGGTTATCAAACAAATCAAATACTTGATCGATAACCCAATCTGGACGCGCGCTTGGCTTGTCGACTTTGTTGATAATAACGATTGGCTTCAAACCACGCGCGAACGCTTTTTGCGTTACGAAACGAGTTTGTGGCATTGGACCTTCTTGTGAGTCTACAAGAAGCAATACGCAGTCAACCATCGACATTACACGTTCAACTTCACCACCGAAGTCGGCGTGTCCCGGGGTATCCACAATGTTGATGCGATATTCAGTGTTTGTACGGGCATCTAACCATTTGATTGCAGTGTTTTTTGCAAGAATGGTAATACCACGTTCAGACTCAAGCGCGTTAGAATCCATAACACGTTCAATCTCGCCTGCGCGATCACCAAGAGCACCTGATTGTTGTAAAAGTTTGTCTACAAGAGTCGTCTTACCATGATCGACGTGCGCAATAATGGCAATGTTACGGAGAGTTTTAATATCTGACATGTAAAATTCGATACGCTTTAAATTTGAGGGCAAATTATACAGAAGAATCCTAAACTTTAGTAGTGACAGTTTATTGACAGAGCACTTTTTTTCTGACGAAGTGTTATAGAATCGTTGGTAAAGCGAGCTAACTCTATTAGAATATTCCACTAATGCCTCTCGCTTTTTATACTCCCATGTCGAATTCACAGCCTCAGCAACAACTTGATCTGGTCTACGGACTCAATGATCGCCCGAAACCTTTTGTTGCATTTTTAGCCGCACTACAACATCTTTTAGCGATTTTAGTCCCGATTGTCACCCCTGGTTTACTCATTTGTTTGGCATTGGGCGTGTCGCGCGAAGACACCAATATGATCTTATCGATGTCGTTGATCATCTCGGGAATTGCGACCTTTTTACAATGTAAGAAAGTTGGTCCCTTTGGTGCAGGACTTTTAATTGTTCAGGGCACAAGTTTTAATTTTATCGGTCCAATTATTGGTATTGGTAGTGCAATGGTTGCTACGGGTACGCCCGTTGAACAAGTCATGGCAGCCATTTTTGGTGTTGTGATTGCAGGTTCATTTATTGAAATGGGCGTTTCTCGAATTTTACCATGGGTAAAAAAGCTGATTACTCCCTTAGTCACAGGTATCGTGGTGCTGTTGATTGGTCTTACTTTGATTAAAGAAGGCCTGATTAGCATGGGCGGTGGTTATACTGCAATGCAGGACAATACCTTTGCCAATGCAGATAACCTGATTATGTCATGTACCGTACTTGGCATTATTATTCTATTGAATCGTATCAAAATTATTTGGGTGAAAAGTTCAGCAATCTTAATTGCACTCGTGATTGGCTATATTCTTGCTGGATTCATGGGCCATTTAAACTTTTCAGTACTCAATGATGCACCTTTAATTCAAATTCCAACACCGATGCATTTTGGACTCAGCTTCTCGTGGAGCTTATTCATTCCAATGGCATTTATCTATCTCGTTACTTCACTTGAAGCAATTGGTGATGTTACGGCAACCAGTAAAATTTCAAATCAGCCTGTGGATGGTCCTGTTTGGATGCAACGCATTAAAGGTGGCGTACTGGTCAATGGTGCTAACTCTTTCTTAGCAGGTATCTTTAACACCTTCCCAAGCTCGGTATTTGCCCAAAATAATGGCGTGATTCAATTGACTGGTGTCGCAAGTCGCTATGTCGGTATCTGGATTGCCGTACTCTTGGTGATTTTAGGCTTATTCCCTGCAGTTGCGGCTGTGATTCAAGCCGTGCCTCAAGCGGTATTAGGTGGTGCTGTCATGGTGATGTTTGGGGCAGTTGCTGCTTCTGGGATCAATATTCTTTCCAGTATTCACCTTGACCGTCGTGCTTTGTTAATTATTGCGATTTCGCTCGCTTTGGGTTTAGGTGTTGCACAAGTCCCTCAAATCCTTGAGCACCTTCCTGAATTATTTAAGAATATTTTTAGTTCAGGCGTCGCAACAGGCGGTATTGCAGCCTTGATTTTGAATATTGTTTTACCTGAAACACATAAATAATCGTCCAACCATCACAAGTGCCCAGTTTCACGACTGGGCTTTGTTTTTGATGAGAGATCAAAATGGATCCACGTAGTGAAGTTGTCATCAGACAGCAAGATTATTTAAGCGGGCAAGTTTTACTGATTAATGCCCCAAATGATCAACTCGCCAAAAATTTACCCAATAAAGTCCAAGCCTCAGTATGGACTTGGAATTATGCTGATCATCAAGGTTTTATCAGCTCTGGAATTCGCTCTCATTTTTCCGTGGAATTCCCACAAGCAACGTTTGATCAGGTTGTTATTTTTGTTCCCAAGTCAAAAGAACTCCTGAATTATATTCTGCACGTTGTGGTTAGCCATTTAAAACTTGATCAAAATATTTTTCTGGTTGGTGAAAAAAAAGGCGGCGTTGAGCGAGCAGCAAAACAATTATTGCAATATGGCAAAACACTGAAACTTGACAGTGCACGTCACTGCCAACTTTGGCAAATGAAGATCGAAAGAACAGAGCAGTTAAAACCACTTGAACACTGGTTAAAAACTTATACAGTTCAAATAGATCAAGAACAGTTAAATATCTGTGCCTTGCCTGGTGTATTTAGTCAAGATCATTTAGATGTCGGAACAGCCGTATTAGTCCCTTACCTTAGTCAAGTAAAATCAGGTAAGATTGCCGACTTTGGTTGTGGCGCTGGAATTATTAGTGCCTATTTGGCCAAACTAGATTCGAATCGGCAAATTTTTGCACTTGATGTTGATGCATTTGCATTACGGTCTACTGAGCTGACCTTTCAACGAAATGGTCTGAATTTAACTCAGTTAAATCTCCAAGCTGTCACTGGTTTTGTAGATGCACCGAATGATTTAGATGCGATCGTCAGCAATCCGCCTTTTCATCAGGGAATTCATACCAATTACGATGCAAGTGAGGAACTTTGCCAACGTGCGAAAAGACACCTGAAAAATTCAGGTGAATTATGGATTGTAGCAAATCGTTTTCTAAACTACCCTCCTCTGATTGAACAAAGCTTTGGTGAATGTCTGGTGAAAGCCGATCAACAAGGATTCAAGGTGTTATATGCCTGTGCAAACAGGGTCAGCTGATACTTTATCTATGGTTGCGGCAGAGAATATTTTTTAGGCGGTATAAGGCTTGGTTGATGAAATTTAGTGATTCTAAATGAGTCAGCCATAACGCTATAGCGGCAAAAAATATTCCTGCCCCGAAGGGTTATGGTTGAAATTCCCTCACTCTTCGTTATGAAACTTAGCAATAGAGTCGCTATTACTTTCGTTTCATGCCTTGATTGATGAAATTTCAGCCTATAACGCAACCCAGATATAAAGTGTCAACAGACCCTTATACAGTTTAAGGAATTTTTATGAGCGATACATCTGCTCCTCAACACCTTCAGCGGAAGCTCGGGGCTCGACACCTGAACATGATTGCCATTGGTGGATCGATCGGCACAGGCTTATTCCTTGCTTCAGGTTCAACCATTGCCACAGCAGGCCCTGGTGGTGCGTTATTGGCCTATGCCCTCATCGGTATCATGATTTATTTCTTGATGACCAGCTTGGGTGAGTTAGCCACGCACAATCCAACGTCTGGTGCATTCTTTACCTATGGTAGCCGCTATGTCGAAGATGGCTTTGGTTTCGCCTTAGGTTGGAACTATTGGTATAACTGGGCGATTACAGTTGCCTTTGAACTGGTTGCAGTTCAGTTCATTATGAAGTTTTGGTTCCCTGATATTCCAGGCTTCTACTGGAGCGCCATTTTCCTTGCCATCATTTTTGGAATTAACGCCTTAACAGTAAAAGGTTTTGGTGAAAGTGAATTTTTATTCTCTTTGATCAAAGTGATTGCGATTATCGTGTTTATCATCATTGGTATCTGGATGATTTTTAAAATCATGATGACACCCAATGTATCGGTATTTCAGCACTGGACTTATAAAGAAGCACCTTTTGTCGGTGGTTTGCAAGCCTTAATCGGTGTGGCCATGATCGCTGGATTCTCCTTTCAGGGAACTGAAATGGTTGGAGTTGCCGCAGGTGAATCGAAAGATCCTAAAAAGACTATTCCATTGGCAATTAAACAAATCTTCTGGCGTATTTTACTGTTCTATATCCTTTGTATTTTCATCATCGGTACGTTAGTCAGCTATGATGATCCACTACTATTAAAAGCAGCACAAAGTGAAGATATTGCCCTCTCACCATTCACTTTATTGTATGAAAAAGCAGGCTTTGCCTTTGCAGCAAGTTTGATGAATGCGGTTATTCTGAGTGCGATCTTATCGGCTGGTAACTCGGGCATGTATTCTTCTACCCGTATGCTATTTGATATGGCAAAACAAGGTCGTGCACCTAAGTGGTTCTCAAGACTGGATGGCCGTGGCGTACCAATGAATGCACTCTATGCGACCACTGCGGTTGCTGCACTGTGCTTCCTGACCACCTTTATTGGCGAGAAACAAGTCTTTAACTGGTTACTCAACATGTCTGGAATGTGTGGTTTCATTGTTTGGCTAGGTATTGCGATTTCACACTACCGTTTCCGTAAAGGTTATATTGCTCAGGGTTATAAAGTTGAAGATCTGGCTTACCGTGCCAAATTCTTCCCATTTGCACCTTGGTTTGCATTTATTCTTTGTTCAATCATCATCTTAGGTCAAAACTACCAAGCTTTACTTGGCGGAAAAATTGACTGGTTAGGTTTAATTTCAACCTATATTAGTATTCCATTATTCTTGGCGATTTGGCTGGGTTATAAGTGGAAACACAAGACCAAACTGATTGCATATAAAGACATGAATGTGAAAGAAGGCGAATAAAAAACCGCTTTTTTACTTGACCCAATTGAAAATATGAGTAAAATCTCGCTCATATTTTCAACGGCACCATATGATAGGAGGACGACAACATGCCATTACCACAAGGAACCACACAATAAGGTTTGGCACTGTCGACTCACGGACAAGTGTACAAATCGATTGATCACTTGTCCGAATGCTCTATTCAACCTAGCATTCGCTAGGTTTTTTTATGCCTATTCGGACGAAAAATAAAGAGGGTCTGTTGACGCAAACATCTGTGAAATGCCAACAGCTCCTCCTACCCGAGACAAGAAAATGGGCATACAAAAAATACTCAATGCAGATGCACAATATGGCGTTCCAGTGAAAATCTTCACGAACGATATTGATAGCGAAAGTATTGAACAACTGAAAAAAATGGCAAAACTGCAATTTGTTTATTCACATATTGCCGTGATGCCTGATGTACATGTGGGTAAAGGCGCTACCGTAGGCAGTGTAATTCCGACCAAACACGCAATCATTCCTGCCGCTGTAGGTGTTGATATTGGTTGTGGTATGAATGCTATACGGCTCAATCTAAAAGCTTCACAGCTTCCAGACAACCTTGCATCACTACGTCATGCAATCGAACGCAAAGTCCCTGTAGGCTTTGAATTACACAAACAGGTGAAAGCAAAAGCTTCAAGTATCATTCCACTTGAAAAACGCTTACAACCCATCATTAAAAAACATCCTGGCTTGGTTCGAATGTTAAGAAAGTTTGATGCAACTTGGCAAAAACAACTAGGAACTTTAGGTGGTGGTAATCACTTTATCGAACTCTGCCTCGATGAAAATCAGGATGTCTGGGTGATGCTACATTCAGGCAGTCGCGGCTTAGGCAATGTCATTGGTACCTATTTCATCGAACTCGCCAAGAAAGAAGCTCAACATCGATTTGGACATGTACCAGATAAAGATTTGAGCTATTTTGCGGAAGGTTCAAATAGCTTTAACGATTATGTGGAAGCGGTTGAGTGGGCACAGGAATATGCGTTTGAAAATAGACGTGAAATGATGCGTCTGATTTTAGAAGCGATTCGTCCACTGCTCCCGCCCTTCCAGATGACCAAAGAAGCAATTAACTGTCATCACAATTATGTCAGTCGAGAACAACACTTCGGTGAAGATTTACTCATCACTCGTAAAGGTGCAATTCGAGCGGGACTCGATGAGTTAGGAATAATCCCTGGTTCAATGGGTGCACGCTCCTATATTGTTAAAGGCAAAGCTGAACCTGATTCATTCTGCTCATGTTCACATGGTGCAGGACGAAAAATGAGCCGCAGTAAAGCCAAACTACTATTTAGTCAGGAGGATTTGATTCAACAAACTCAAGGTATCGAATGCAGAAAAGACAGTGCGGTAATCGATGAGATCCCAGCTGCCTATAAAGATATTGATCAAGTTATGGCAAACCAATCTGACTTGATTGAAATCGTACATACGCTTAAACAGATTTTATGTATCAAAGGATAATCAAATGAAATTCAAAGAAATGCCAAAAATTAAAGCGCGTAATCCCGTAGCGCTTTCTCCTCTTTTACACAAAGGTGGAGTGCATGAAACCGAAAAACCTCGAGCACAACATCGTCGTGAAAGACAAAACACGAAACAGCAGCTTAAAAAGGAAGTTTGGTAGCTTATAAGCAATACCACTTAAGCAAACACCTCACCATTCAGGAGTAATCAAAATGTCTAACCATCTGAATTCTGCGAATAAAAAAAGCGACTCTAACGAGTCGCTTTTTTTATTCGGTTCAAAAACTCAAATTATTGAGCTTGTTGACCTGGTTGTACAAGAACAGTACGGCTACCAGTGATCGCAGCGAATACGCGACGGTTCATAGCACGACCTTCTTTAGTTTTGTTGTCAGCAATCGGTTGATCCCAAGCGAAACCTTGAGTAGACAAACGAGATGCATCAACGTTGTATTCATTTACAAGTGAAGATTTAACAGAGTTAGCACGCGCTAAAGATAAACGTTCGTTTAACTTACGTGGACCAGTGTTATCTGTGTGACCTTCAATACGAGCAGTCGCATTCGGGTATTCAGCTAACTTCTCTGCAACTTTAGCAATTTCAGTTTTGTATTGTGGCTTGATGTCAGACTTGTTCGTATCGAAGAATACGCGAAGTTCCATGTTAAGGTCTTCAGTCAACTCTTGTGGTTGTGGAGCAACTGGAGTTGGTTCAACTGGAGCAACTTCTACGACTGGCGCAGCAGGTTTCAAGTGACCACCAAGAACTACGTTTAAGCCAGCAAGAGCTGTATAGTTCCAGAACTTCTCATCAAAATGGTAAGTACCACGAGCTTCAGTACGAAGAGATAAAGCATCGTTTAAGCGCCAGAATACACCACCACCAGCATTCGCTAATGTACCTTCTTGCTTACCACCATAAATATCATCACCTTCGTATTTGTAGTGACCAGCACCAGCTAATACGTATGGCTTGATTTTGCTATCGTAGTTTTTAGTAATCAAATCAGATGTTACATAAGCATTAGCAGCAATATTACGACCTTTATAGTCGTTATTTGTACTTGTATCACCTTTAATTTGACTATATTCAACTTCAGCACCTAACCAAGGTGTAATTTCAACACCAAGCGCAGCACCAACGAATAAATCATCTTCAAGTTCTGCACCTGGAGTTAACTGACCTTTATCGCCACGGTTGTTATGTTCAGTATCGAACATTGTATAACCAAGCATTAACGGAGTTACTGTTACGCCTGCGTTCGCAGCAGCTAAAGGAGCAGCAACAAGCATAGCAAGTGCAATACGACTCAATTTCATGGATATCCTCCAAAAACAAAAAATTGTTTGTTCTCTAAAATTCTAATAGCTTTTGAATACTGAGAAATAGTCTTATTGTATCTTTTTCAGTCATTCACCTTATGTGAAATCATACAAATACCAGATCAATTTTCCAAGTATTTGGCAACATTTAATCAGCAGCTACTGAAAATGACTTAATTTCCCGCCCAAAAAACTAGAAACTCTAATTTTACAGCATCTAACAGGCCGTGAGAGCTTATCACTTTTTAATCAAAATTTTAACAAGCTATCAAAATCTTTTCAATAAAACTAAAGAATTCTCACAAGCGATCTAAAGTTAAGGCAAGATTATGCCAGTTTTTAGCTGTTATGTTTTAGTTTTACATCAATGCTACAAAAACCTATGTCGATAAAAAAGCGACTCTGACGAGTCGCTTTTTTATTCAGTTCAAAAACTCAAATTATTGAGCTTGTTGACCTGGTTGTACAAGAACAGTACGGCTACCAGAAATCGCAGCGAATACGCGACGGTTCATAGCACGACCTTCTTTAGTTTTGTTGTCAGCAATCGGTTGATCCCAAGCGAAACCTTGAGTTGTCAAACGAGTTGCATTCACGTTGTATTCATTTACAAGTGCAGATTTAACAGAGTTAGCACGCGCTAAAGATAAACGTTCGTTTAACTTACGTGGACCAGTGTTATCTGTGTGACCTTCAATACGAGCAGTCGCATTCGGGTATTCAGCTAACTTCTCTGCAACTTTAGCAATTTCAGATTTGTACTGTGGCTTGATGTCAGACTTGTTCGTATCGAAGAATACGCGAAGTTCCATGTTAAGGTCTTCAGTCAACTCTTGTGGCTGTGGAGCAACTGGAGTTGGTTCAACTGGAGCAACTTCTACTACTGCTGCAGCTGGTTTCAAGTGACCACCAAGAACTACGTTTAAGCCAGCAAGTGCTGTATAGTTCCAGAAGTCTTCATCGATGTTATATGTACCACGAGCTTCAGTACGAAGAGATAAAGCATCGTTTAAGCGCCAGAAAGCACCAAAACCAGCATTACCTAAAGTACCTTCTTCTTTATTACCACGAGTACCACGGTTTACATCATCAAACGTATATTTGTAGTGACCAGCACCTAACAATACATATGGCTTGATTTTGCTGTCATAGTTTTTAGTGATCAAATCAGAAGTAACATAGAAGTTACCGTTGATTTGTTGTTGCTTGTATTCAGCGTTTGCAGCTGCTGCATCAACATCACCTTTAACTTGGTTATATTCAGCTTCGAAACCTAACCATGGAGTTAATTCGATACCTAATGCAGCACCAACAAATAAATCATCCTGAAGCTCAGGACCATTTGTTAAATGCTTATCGCCATTATTATGTTTAGTGTCTTGGAATGTGTAACCAAGCATTAACGGAGTTACTGTTACGCCAGCATTCGCAGCAGCTAAAGGAGCAGCAACAAGCATAGCAAGTGCAATACGACTCAATTTCATGGATATCCTCCAGAGATAACAATTGTTTGTTGTGTAAGCTAAGCCTATGATTTTTCGCCCCTAGAACAAGAATGTTCTACAGCATTATTTTAAGCCATTCACTTCACTTTGAATCATACAAACACTTGACGAATTTTCCAAGTGCTTGATAACTTTAACCTCGTAAATTATTGACAAAATTTCTTACAATTTCCGTTGTAGTTCAGTAAATTTTCAATTCCCATTAGATATCTTAATAGATTAATGTTCTAGAGCTTATGTTTTTTAGAATATCTTAACTTTTTTTTTAGTCATGCTGATCAGCGAAGAAAATTCAATCTAACACACTGTTAATAAAAAAGTTAATAAAAATAAACAGGTAAAATATGTTTAAACCTTCTGGCTTTACCTTGATTGAGTTAATCATCACCATTGGAATTCTGGCAATTTTAAGTACACTTGCAATCCCTTATTTCCGTGACTTGATGATCTCAAGTGAAGTGAACCAGCTTAAAAGAATCCTCACAATTCATATACAAAAAGCAAAGACTGATGCGCAACTTTATCATAAAAATGTGATGCTGTGCCCAAGTTCAGATCTTGAGAATTGCCATAAAGATTGGAATAAAGGCTTTATCGGATTTATTGATAGCAATAGAAATCAGCGCCGCGATCAAGGGGAAACCTTACTCTTTAGTTCGCCTCTCAATCACAAATACGGTTACCTCGGCTTTAAGTCATTCGGTCAATCCTCCAACTATCTTATTTTTCAAGCAGAAAATGGACTTCCTTTCGCTTCCAATGGCAGTTTTGTCTACTGTTCAGAGTCACCACAGCACCATACTAAAATTGTTTTAAGCCGGATGGGCAATATACGTTTTGAAAAACTATCCACTTGCTAAAAACTCTTCAGTCTAGCCTAAAATAGTTAAAACGCTTTATTCCAATCCTTTTTTTACTATACTGCTTAAGTTTGGAACATTTTTATAAATTATAAGTGTGGAGACACATCATGACTGATATCGTAATTGTTAATGGCGCGCGTACAGCGATGGGCGGCTTCCAAGGTGCATTATCTGGTGTAACTGCGCCAGAATTAGGTGCTGTTACCATTAAAGAAGCAATTGCGCGTTCTGGTCTACAACCGACTGACGTAGAAGAAGTAATCATGGGTTGTGTTTTACCCGCTGGCTTAAAACAAGGTCCAGCGCGTCAAGCTATGCGAAAAGCAGGTTTACCAGACTCTACTGGTGCAGTGACCATTAACAAGCTTTGTGGTTCTGGCATGAAAGCGGTGATGCAAGCAGCAGACATGATTAAAGCAGGTAGCGCAGAAATCGTCGTCGCTGGTGGTATGGAATCGATGACCAATGCGCCATATGTATTACCGAAAGCACGTGCTGGCTATCGCATGGGTCATGGCGAGATTAAAGACCACATGTTCCTAGATGGCTTGGAAGATGCTGAAACAGGTCGTTTAATGGGTTCATTTGCTCAAGATATGGCAAATAAGCGCAGCTATACACGCGAACAAATGGATGACTTTGCTATTCGTTCATTAAAACGTGCACAGAAAGCGATTACTGAAGGTTACTTTAAAGATGAGATTGTTCCCGTAACAGTTTCTACTCGCAAAGGTGATGTGGTTGTTGATCAAGATGAACAACCATTAAGTGCAAAGATCGATAAAATCCCATCATTAAAACCCGCTTTTGCAAAAGACGGTACCATTACTGCTGCCAATGCGAGTTCAATTTCTGATGGTGCTTCCGCACTGGTATTAACGTCAAGTGATGTTGCTGCACAACGTGGTTTACAACCTTTGGCAAAGATTCTTGCAACTGCGTCAAACTCTCAACACCCATCTGAATTTACGATTGCCCCTGTCGGTGCAATTGAAAAAGTATTGAAAAAAGCAGGCTGGGATGCACAAGACGTTGATTTATGGGAAATCAATGAAGCATTTGCAATGGTTACCATGTGCCCAATCGATGATTTCAAATTAGATGCTGAAAAAGTTAATATTAATGGTGGTGCTTGTGCATTAGGTCACCCTGTTGGTTCTACTGGTTCACGTATCATCCTGACATTGATTCACGCGCTTAAGCGTACTGGCGGTAAGAAAGGTGTTGCAGCCTTGTGTATCGGTGGTGGTGAAGCGACAGCTGTTGCGATTGAATTGATCTAAATATTTTTCAATCTGTTCAAAAGAATCCTGCTTGATGCAGGATTTTTTATTTTTAGGATTACAAAAAATAATGCACCTATAGTCAAAATATCGATAAGTTATGCTGTGTATAAAAAAACAACAAGGAGTACATCATGCAACTTAATCATTATCTAAATTTTAAAGGACAAACAGAACAAGCATTCAACTTTTATAAATCTGTGTTTGGTGGTGAATTTGCCATGCTCAGCCGTTATGGCGATATGCCACCCACTGAAGGCGTCAGCCTTTCAGAAGCGGATAAAAACTTGGTTTTACATGTTTCCTTACCGATCAATGAATTTACCGTATTGATGGCTTCAGATGTTAATGATCAATTCTGCGCTCAAAATAGTGTCTTCACTCAAGGCAATAACCACTATATTTCAATTAATCTTGATCCGGATGAACAAGACGAGGCACAACGATTATTCGATGCCTTGTCTGCAAATGGTCAAATTGAAATGCCTTTAGACAAGACCTTCTGGGGTGCACTCTATGGTGCTTTTACCGATCAGTTTGGGATCAAATGGATGATCAATTGCCAGTTAGATGAGTGAGTTAAATCCATGAAACATGGCTTCATAGAAATACATCGTTATTTCTATGAAGACTACACATCAATATTGGAATACTGCGCAATAATCATAAGTCCAATCGTAATAAAGCCGATGCCAACCCAACCCGCTAAATCAATATGCTGCCCTAAAAAGACCTTAGCCAAAGCAGCAGTTGCAATAACACCAAGCCCCGACCACAGCACGTATAAAATCCCAGCCTGCATATATTTCAAAGCAATCGCAGCACACGCAAAAGAGATTAAGTACAAAATCAATGCAATGCCTTGATCGAATTTATTCACTAAACCATTGCCCTTTGCAGAATAAAATGTAGATAGCACATCAGCGGCAATCGCAAAAAGTAACCACACCACCCCAGGATTTATTTTTGAAATAAAGTTCAACATTTTATTCTTCAATTGATTTACTAAAACCATACCCCATAAAAAAGCTGAACCGTAGTTCAGCTTTTTTGATCTCTAGCGACTTATGCACCAGTCTGATAGCTCGCCTGAGGCACAGCAGTTGAAGCTTGATACGGATTGGTAAAATCTTGAAGCCCAGCAGCAGCTTCATGAATATCTTTACCTTCTTTCACAACAAAAGTATCAAAGCCAGAACGTTTTAAATAATTTAAAACATCCTTAAAGATATCACCGACTGCGCGTAACTCACCTTGATAACCTTGACGACGTAATAACGCAGCGAATGAATAGCCACGACCATCATTAAAACCAGCAAATTCAATAAAAATGGCATCTAGCTCATTCAATGGAAATTGATGTGTTTCAGGTGAATCATTCACAGTAATGTAAAGCGCCTTTTTGCCTTGTACATTTGCCAATTGATCCAACTGCGCAGTTGTTACAACCACGTCACCTTGTGGAAGTACACCATCGTCTGCAATGACTTGATAAGTATTGTCTGCAATTGTGCCATCTTTAAAGAGCACTTGTAGCGTTGTATTAAGCATAAGCACGCTCCTTAAATGGTTGAATACCAACACGGCGATATGTATCGATAAAACGCTCACCTTCAGTACGTAAGTCAAGGTAAGTATTCAAAATCTCATCAATCACATCTGGCACGACTTCAGCTGCAAAAGAAGGTCCTAAGATATCACCGAGTGATGCATCATGATCTGCATGACCACCTAAAGTGATTTGATAGAATTCCGCGCCTTTCTTATCGACACCTAAAATACCGATATTACCGACATGGTGGTGACCACACGCATTCATACAACCCGAAATATTCAAATCGAGTTCACCAAGGTTGTAAATGGTGTCTAGGTCATCAAAACGACGGCTGATCGCTTCTGAAATTGGAATCGATTTCGCATTTGCCAATGAACAGAAATCACCACCCGGGCAGCAGATAATATCGGTAATAAAGCCGATATGTGCACGTGCCATGTCGCTGTGTTCAAGCGTTTGCCACAATTCAAATAGATCTTTCTGCGGCACATCAACCAATGAAATGTTCTGTTCGTGCGTGGTACGGAACTCACCGAAAGTATATTTATCGGCTAAGTCAGCAATTAAGTTCATTTCTTCACTGGTGACATCACCAGGTGCAATACCCGCACGCTTTAAAGAAATCGTAACGATGCGATAACCTTTCACTTTATGTGCATTGGTATTAACGTTAAACCACTGTTTGAATTTCGGATGTGCAGCGAATAAGTCTGTGAAGTCTTGATCTTCTAAATCTTGATAATCAAATGGTGTAAATTCTTCATCCAATTTTTTCAAGATTTCAGGTTGAATCTTCAATGCTTCACGCGTGTGCTCAAATTCAGCTTCCACTTTTTGTGCAAACACTTCTGGTGTCAAAGCTTTCACCAAAATTTTGATACGCGCTTTGTATTTATTATCACGACGGCCATGTAAGTTATAGACACGTAAGGTCGCTTCTAAATAAGCAATTAAATCTTCGCGTGGTAAAAATTCACGGATCACGCTACCAATAATCGGGGTACGGCCCAGACCACCACCGACCATGATTTTATAGCCCATCTCACCTGCATCATTACGAACCAGATAAACACCGATGTCGTGGAATGCTGTTGCAGCACGGTCTTTTTCTTCTAAAGCAGATACTGCAATTTTGAACTTACGTGGCAAGAAAGCAAATTCAGGGTGAAACGTACTCCACTGGCGAATCAGCTCACAGGTCGGACGTGGGTCAGCAATCTCACCTGCAACCACACCAGCAAACTGGTCAGTGGTGGTATTACGGATACAGTTACCCGAGGTTTGTACGGCATGCATTTGTACCGTTGCTAGCTCAGCTAAAATGTCAGGTACATTTTCCAATGCAGGCCAGTTCAACTGAATATTTTGACGAGTTGAAACGTGGGCATAACCACGATCGTACTCTGTCGCAATTTCAGCAATTTTTCTGAGTTGTTTAGTATTCATCAAGCCATACGGCACAGCGATACGGAGCATAGGTGCATAACGTTGCACGTACAGACCATTTTGCAAACGTAATGGACGATATTCGTCTTCTGTTAATTTTCCAGCTAAATAGCGTTCTGTTTGATCGCGAAACTGAGCAACACGTTGGTTAATCAGTTGTTGATCGAAATCCGTATATAAATACATGGCGTATGGCTAGTCATTCATTATAAAGGCGACTAGCATAGCGAGCTTTTATTCATCAACAAAATGCTTTTTTTGCATATTTAATAACGGTTTTATTGATAAGCCTATCTAATTGCCACAAAAAGAAAAAGCCCAGACGAATCTGAGCTTTGACAATCAATTTCTAAATGAAATTAGTTCTTATCTGGCAATGCATAAGCGACCAAATAATCCCCCATTTTAGTGCCGAATGAACCATGTCCACCGGCCATAATCACCACATATTGTTTGCCATTGGCTTCATACGTCATTGGTGTTGCTTGTCCACCCGCAGGTAAACGTGCTTCCCACAACTTATCACCATTTGAAACATTAAAGGCACGAATGTAGTTATCTTGGGTTGCACCGACAAACATCACATTACCCGCAGTCGAAATCGAACCGCCTAAACCTGGTACACCAATTTTCACTGGTGGTAACTGGAACAAGGTTGGCAAGCTGTCACGAATGGTACCAATACGTTTTTTCCATACCACTTCATGTGTTTTTAAGTCCACACCAGCGACAAAGCCCCAGCCTGGTTGTTTACATGGTAAACCCAATGGAGATAGGAACGGACTGATATCAACACCGTATGGCGTACCATACATTGGTTGCATGCCCTGCTCAGTACCAGCACCACGCGCCACAGGTTGGCGGTTTGGATCGGCTGGAATTAAACGACTCACGAATGGCAAGCCAATCGGGTTCATGACTGCGACCTGACGATCAGCATTCACTGACATCCCACCCCACTCAAATACACCTAAGTTTCCTGGGAATACCAAGGTTCCATTTTCAGAAGGTGGTGTATAAATACCATCGTAATTCAGACGTTTAAATTTCACACGACACATCAACTGATCAAACATGGTGGCACCCCACATGTCTTTATCCGTCAATTTATCTTTCGGTGCTAAATCAAAGTCAGAGAATGGTTGAGTTTTTGAGTAGAACTCACCTTTGGTTTGTGGTCCCCATTTCACAGTTTGCGGAACAGGCTTCTCGGTAATTGGTACAATCGGCTGACCATTACGACGGTCTAAAACAAAGGCATTGCCTGTTTTAGTCAATACATAAATCGCTGGAACTGTTTGACCTGATTTATCTTGAATATCGGCCAATGACGGTTGAGATGGTACGTCCATATCCCACAAATCATGATGTGTGGTTTGGAAGTGCCAGACCAGTTTACCTGTCGTAGCATTGATCGCCAGCATTGAGTTGGCATAACGCTCTTTCAACTCAGTACGATCTCCACCCCAGATATCTGGTGTACCCACACCTGTTGGGACATAGACGATATCTAGTTTTGAGTCATAGGCAAGTGGCGCCCATGCGTTTGGTGAATTATGAACAAATTGAGTGTCTTGACCAGGCATTGTATTTGGATCAGCTGCGCCTGTATCAAATACCCACAATAATTTACCTGTGTTCACGTCATAACCACGAATTACACCTGATGGCTCTTTATTCGAATGGTTATCGGTCACTGAACCTGCAATCACCACAGTAGTACCAGAAACCACACCCGGAGATGTTGGGTTATAACCACCTGGATAAGCATATGGCATGAATTCTTGTAAATTCACTTCGCCATTTTGACCAAAGTCAGAACATGCTTTACCAGTATCTGCATTAACTGCAACTAAACGACCATCATTCACAGGAACAAAGACTTTACGCGGACACTCGGTTGAGGTCGACTTTTTCGCCTGTAAGCTGGTTGCAAATTCAGTAGTATTGGCAGCATCGTAGTACATCACACCACGACAAGTTAAATGCTGGAAGGTTTTATCGGTTTTGAGCTTAGGATCAAAACGCCATTTTTCCTTACCTGTCGCAGGGTCAATCGAAATTAAATGTTGATGTGGTGTACACATAAACATGTTATTGCCGATCTTGATTGGTGTTACTTGGTTAGTGGTTTCACCCGAATCATTTTCAGTTCGGAAATCACCAGTACGTAATGTCCAAGCCACTTTAAGATCTTTGACGTTTTTATCGTTGATCTGTGTCAATGGAGAATAACGTTCCCCCCCCTGACTACGACCATATGCAGGCCAATCTTCAGGGGCAATGCCATCTACTGCTTTCGCTTGTGCTGGCTGTGGCGTTTGAATCACACCATTAATTTCTTGTGGATCATTAAAGATCGAGTACACCATCACCACAATTGCAATGGCTAAAGTCGATGACAATGCCACTTTACTTGAAGTGAGGTTATCAATCCCACGTGTCACCGCTGGAATGAGTAACCACAAACCTAAGATGCCAATGATATCAAGGCGTGGTGCCAGTGCCCAGAAGTCGGTCCCAACTTCCCATACACCCCAAACCACACTACCTAACATCAATGCCGCATAAACCCATAATGGACCTGAGGCACGTTTATAGAGTTGTACTGCTACAATCAGCAACAGCACGCCTGCAATTACATAATAAAAAGACCCGCCAATTGCTGCGAGCCAGATACCGCCAACGAGCAAGAACAATGCAATGAGGGCGATAATCACCACCGTCAAGGTTCTAAGCCCAGATTTTGAAGCAGATTGATTCATATGATCACCTTGCATCTTTTATATTTTAGATCCATAAAAAGCAAATAAAGTCTCTTTTTATGGTCGAGTTCAAATCACAACAAGAACTTTGCAGATATCGCCCATCGTATGAACTGCATCTGCAAAATTGCTCGAGTATCAAAATTAGAAAATGGTTTGGAACTTAATACCGCCAACCCAAGTCTTATCCCCGTCCTTCAATGCACCAACATGGTGGACATATTGAATATTTGGACGGATGGTGAGCCAGTTGGTGGCATGAATGCCGTAATACAGCTCAGTGTTATATTCTTCATCCAATAGACTATTGTTTTTGTCATTGGCGTGAATGCGGGCAACACCTAAGGCAATCTCATCTTGAGGACGTTGATCCAACAAACCTTTATAGACCAATCCAACATTTTGCATGTCTTTGATGGCATTGGTTTTAGAATCATGCACTGTGACATTGACAAAACCAGTCAAACCGCGATCTGACTGACCATCATGACGAGTTAACTGTTGTTTCGCAGTAAACCAGCCGCCTTGTTTATGTCCAGTCTTGGCAGGATTCTCGATTTCTGCAGCATCCGCGGTACTGTAGTAATAACCAAAACGATATTCACCTGGCAGAGCAAGTGCACCCAGTTTAGGATTCCAGACCACTTCTGCTGGAATAATCGCACCACGAGAGCCATCGGTACTTAGGTTAAAACCTTTGCCACGCTGCAAATTCTCAGGGTTATATTCATATGCTCCGATTTGTGCATAAAGATCTGGCTGTAGGTTATATTTGACACGCAATGCCCATTGGCTCACAGGCCAGTTGTACCATTGGTCACCAACCCAGTTGCCCACTTGAGAACCACATAGTGATAAGTTCTGGAAATCACAGTTAAAACTGTTGAAATCTTCACCTTCACCGAAACGACCCACTTTAATATCTAAAGCTTGATCTAAAAATTTCTTTTTGATCCAGAGATCGGTTAAGCGCCACGTTTGACCACGCCCCCAAACTTCTTGTACAGAACTTTGGTGACCTTGTAAGCCATCTGCAGTTTGTGACAAAGACTGGCCATCACGGTATGTAACCGTGATCTGAGCCTCAGTATCTTGCCAACCTAAAATTTTATTTAGGTCGAAGTTTGTACCCAACGCCAATTGTCCAGTGAATTCACTGCCATGACTTGAATATTGTTTAGAATCTAAAACCCCTGCAAATTCACCTGTGTAATCAGCAGAAAATTTGTAACCCTGTTCTTGCAACGCAGTGCGTTGACCGTTCCAATCACCAAACAGCCATTGACCATTTGGGTCAAATGCGGAAGATGCTGCTTGAGTATGTTGTGTGAAAAGACTCAATGATAGAACGGATAAACAAGAAACAATCAAAGATTTAGAGATTGTCATGTTTACGTAACCTTTTATGTTATTGTGTATAAAAGGTTACTCTCATTTTTAAATTACAACTTATTCAAAATGTTAACAATCTGTACAATATTTTAACAATCAGTGATAAGTCGCACATATTTTCTACCATTTACCCTCACCTAAACCCTGACCAATAAAGGCATACTTCATTTGCGAACGGGAAAACTTGATCGGACAGGCCAATTGGGGCTCAGTTTGTGATGCATTTTCAGATACTGGCACATCAACCACCCACCCTCTTTGTTGAGCCATTGGCGAGACCAAAGCTTCATCCAGACTGAGAACTGGTTCTACACAAATATCCAAGCGTTGGAACAGCTGTTGCCATTCAGCAAAGTTTTGTGTTTTAAACTTTTCCTGCAAAGCTTGCTTTACCGCTTGACGATCTTCAGGGTCAAACGATGTTCCTTTTGCAAGCAGTACAGGTAATTCTAGTGCTGTAGCCAAGCCTGTCATAAATTGTGGCTCTAAACTTCCCACTGAAAAATAGCGACCATCTTTGGTTTGATAATAATCATAGAAGCTTGCACCATTCAGCATTCCCGCCTCTGGCGCTTGTGGCGTTTGCCCTGCTAGACTTGCAGAAGCGGCCATACTATTCAGACTCGCCACACAATCAGTCATCGAAATATCAAGATATTGCCCCAGACCACTGCGTTGACGCTCGACCACAGCCGCAAGAATACCAATCACTGCATGCAAGGAACCACCTGCCACATCGGCAATTTGAATGCCCAAGGGTGGCGGTCCACCCTCTTGACGACCACTATGCCCAGACACGCCTGCCAATGCTAAATAGTTAATGTCGTGTCCTGCCCGATCTTTATAAGCCCCTGTTTGACCATAACCTGTAATCGAACAATAGATAAGTCGTGGATTAATCTCGGCTAAAGTCTCATAGTCCAAGCCCAAACGGCGCATCACATCTGGACGAAACTGTTCAAGCACAATATCGAACTCAGAGATTTTATTTTTGATCAGTTCAATATTGGCTGCATCTTTGAGATCAAGGGCAATCGACTGCTTATTCCGATTCAGATAACTGTGCGCAGTGGCCTGACCATTGGCATAGGGTGGCATAATCCGTACAAGGTCTGGACGAGTCGGTGATTCCACATGGATAACTTCTGCACCCATGTCGGCAAGGTACATACTGGCAAATGGCCCTGGTAATAAAGTCGAAAAATCGAGGACTTTCAATCCCTTTAGTGCAGATGGCATAATAATTTTTACTCAATTTGTTCAAATTTTCTTTTATACTAGGTGTGGATAAACACAAAAACAATGTCATGTTCAGCCATTTACCTTGATAGTTTCGGCAATTTAACATGTATACAAGGCGCAATTATTTTTCTTGTCAATTGCCCAATTTGATATTTTAGACGGTTATTTAGGTCAATTATCGTGAATAGTAAAGAAACTGAAGGATTCAATATGAGCCGTGATACGATCAGCATCCACTTCGTGAATGCGGCTTTAACAGGTGTTAAACGCCTAGGCATGGACGTTGAAACGTTACTTTCACATGTCGGCATAGAGGCTGAATTACTCCGCCAACCGAAGGCTCGAATCTCTCCTGAGCAGTACACCCGTTTTGTAAAAATGTTATGGATGGTTACCCAAGACGAACACGTTGGTTTCGATGTACAGCCACGTCGCTTGGGTACATTTGCAATCATGTGCCAATTGATCATCCACTCCAAAACACTTGGACAAGCACTGGAACTCTCCTCTCAATTCTACAAACTGTTTGGAGATGAATGGTCGGTAAGCTTAGAACGTGACAAACATGAAGCACGTTTAGTCCCACACATTCCTAAAGCTTTAGATCCTGATCATTTCATTACTGAAAGCATGCTGATGATCTGGCACGGTCTAGCATCATGGTTAATTGAACGTCGCCTACCTTTAGAGCGTGTGCATTTTGGTTATGAACGTCCTAATCATGCTGATGAATACGATGCATTGTTCTTCGCCCCAGTGATGCAATTCGATGCACCACGTACCGAAATCACCTTTGCTGCAGATTATCTGGATCTCCCAATCCGTCAAGATGAAAAGACTTTAGAAGAGTTCTTAAAAGCAGCACCTGCCCAACTGTTAGTGAAATTCAAAAATACCAACTCGTTGACTTCACGTATTCGTGATGTATTAAAGAGTCAGATTGGCGAAGAAATGCCAACACTCAATGATGTCGCGGCAATGTTGTATTTATCACCACAAACTTTACGTCGTCGTTTGGCTGCGGAAGGAAAAAGCTATCAAGGGGTCAAAGATGCCTTGCGTCGTGATGCTGCGATTCATTTATTGTTGACGCCAAATCTCACCCTTGAAGATGTAGCACAGCAAGTCGGCTTTAGTGAAACCAGTACTTTCCACCGTGCATTTAAGAAATGGACAGGTGTAACACCTGGTTTATATCGTCAGTTGCACGGCCATCATAACTAATAACGACAATGCAGTGTTCAACCATATACAGTTGAACACTGCATTTTAAATATGCTAATAATCAAGCAGACCTCTACAATGTGCTTGAATAACAATGATTATTAAAAAAGCTGACTTTTCTCACCCACAAGTTCAAAATTTGATTTATATCCATTTGCATGGTCTACATCAAAATACCCCACTTGAACATAGTTTTGCATTAGACCTCAGCAGTCTGCAAAAAGATTCCATTAGCGTCTATACCTTATGGAAAGATGGGCAATTACTGGGCTGTGGCGCAATCCAAGAACTGACACCCGACCATGCAGAAATCAAATCTATGCGGACTCACCCTGCCCATTTACGTCAAGGGGTCGCAGCACAACTACTGGAATATTTGCTAGAACTTGCCCAGCAACGTCACTATCAAAAAGTCAGTTTAGAAACAGGAAAAGATAGTCACTTTGATGCAGCAATCAAACTTTATAAGAAGTTTGGCTTTGTTGAAGGTGCAGCTTTCGCAGAATATACCGAATCACCCTATAACCAATTCTTTCATTTAGATTTGTCGAATGAGTCCATAAACTCAAGCTTGAGATGATCTACGCATTGAATAGCCATTGCTCAATGCCTTTTGGATAAACAGGATATTGAGTCAGTGCGATTTGTTCTCGACTTAGCCACTGTGCGATATAGCTATGTCCATTAGTTTCGCAACCCTGTATCTCGTGTCGCTGATACATATGCGAGCCTAAAAATTCAGCATCATATACAAACACAATTTCATGACCTTGCTGCCCATCAAAGCTAAATAGATTTTCCATGACGCAGACTAGTTTAGGTTGTGTCAGCTGCTGCTGAATTTCTTCCAAGACCTCTCTTTCAATTGCCTGAATAGATGTTTCCCCGAACTCGATACCACCACCGATCGGTCTGAAAAAATATTCATTCTTGTTGGAATCATACGCTTTTACAAGTAACACCTTTTCATTATGACGAAATAGGCATAACGCTTTTGCTCGAATAGACGTCATTGCACGGCCTTAATCTGTTCTAAAAACTTTTCTGCTTGTTTTGGGGAAGTCAGACGAATAAATTGGATATGTTGATATCGAGTACCATTCATCATCGCCAAATACTTTTTTCTATTTTTAGCATGATGACTGATCATCCATAAAATAATTGAATCCTTAGACATAAAACTGATCTTAAAACTTTCTCGATTATTCGAGTTTGGCCACAATCTTTTTTGCGTCACTGCCCGAGCAATTGCTCGTTTGACTGATCGATACAGATTTAAAGAAAATGAATAGTCCAACCAAATAATGGTATCAACATATCTCAGCTTCAAATCTTGCGTTCGAGAATAATTACCATCAAGTACCCATCCACCCGTCGCTCGATCCATTTGACTTTGCAATTTGGGGAAAAATTCGTGATCAGGTGTTTCTTGCCAATCATCTAGCCAAAATAAATCATCCATTTCAATATGAGTCACAGCTAGCTTTTGAGCAAGTTGACGAGCAAAAGTAGTTTTTCCAGCAGCAGATGTGCCTACGACATTGATAAATTTCATCTCACAACACCTTATTTTTGAGCTATTACTTTACTCACATTGATGATGAGTCTTTATATGTTCAGATGCTTTATAAAACGTCTGGTTTGCGCTGGGGTTGTTAAACGAATAAACCGAATATGCTGATAGTCAGGATTCTGCATCAAATCGAAATATTTATTACGATTTTTAGGATAGGATTTAATTAACCAGATAAAAATAGATTCTTTGGACAGCATCAATTTTAAACTTTCCCGATTATTTGAATCTTCCCATAACTTTTTCCGACTGATCACACGCCCGAATGTACGCTTGGTCAAACGATATAAATTGATGTAAAAGGCATAATCTAACCAGATGACGGTATCTACTTTCTCCATCATCATTGGAGTAGTACGGGTATAAAGACCATCAATGACCCACCCTGCTGTAGCATTTTTCATGGCGATTTTTAGCTTCGAAAACAAGGCTTCATTTGTCGATTCTTGCCAATCATCCAGCCATAGTAAATTATCAAGTTCGATATATTGTAATTGTTGTTTTTGTGCCAACTGTCGGGCAAGTGTCGATTTACCCGAACCTGTGGTACCAATAATATTAATAAACTTCATTTGTTATTAGCACAATCAAAAGGCAGGTGAGTTTAAACAACTTGCATCGGCTTGTGAACCAGTCGATGCAAGTTATAAATCAATCACTTGTCTCTTGCCGCTTGAATCAGTTTCGCAGCATTGTCCCCTGTCACCTGCCAAGTGAGACAACGCACGCTGCCACCCATTGGACAAACACTTTCAGCATTTACGGGAATGACTTTCTTGCTGGTATTCTGCTTAATGATCGTGAGTGCTTTTTGATCATGCGGCATATTAAAAGTTGGCACATAAATATTGTTCTGTGTGACCGTGGCATTCAAATTCACACCACATGCAGACTCAAAACCTTCCCATTGACCTTTGGGATTGGTTTTATATTCAACAGGCACTTCCACAATTTTTGCAGTTGGAAATGAAGCCTTTAACTCCTTCATTACGGTTGTTCTAAATGATGGTGTTTTTGAATAGTCATTCACAAGCAATGTATTTTTATCCACCCAACTGACCATACCATCTGAATGTGCTAGCACTTCTTCATCTGGCTCTAAAATGGCAACTTCAGTTGCACCCAATGTTGTTTTTAACTCTTGTTTGGCCTCGTTATAGCTAAGCTCATTATCTTCCATAAAACGTGTTGTGGTAATGACACGACCCGCATAGTCATCAACGAGGTTCCCCCCATCAATCATCAAATCAGTTTTGGCTCTTTGAATTTGATAACGGTCAGCAAATTGATTAAAGCTTTTTTGCACATCTTTACTTTGTTTCTTGGTCATCGAGGCCCAAGTATAGGTAAATTGCACAGGCTGCATTGGATTAACCGTAGTAAAGTCGCGCATCCAGATATCACGGACATCATCTACCAGTAAAATATCTTCAGGCACTTTTCCCGTGAAATAAGGCTTGGTATCCTCATCCACCAAAATCACGACATTATCATTGCCCAAAATCGATTTTGCATAATCAATCTGAAAATCTACAATTCGTTGAAAAGCGGATTTGTAATAAGGATCATGTACAGAAGGCGCAGACAACACCAATAACATTCTGTCGTCAGCGACTTGATTTGAATAGGTTTGGCTCACCTTGTTTTTATCCTCGATTGCTTTGTTATTTTCAATATTCCGTCCAGATGAATCACATCCAAAAAGTGACAAGATCAATGCCATAACAGCATAGTGACGCTTTAATTTTATCATGTGCTTTCGCCCATCTTTTCTATCAATCATTTCCAAATGCTAGTCTAATCGAAGATCTCGCAAGACAAGTCAAAGAATACCAAAATTAACGCTTGGCTTGATCACTCATGCAATCTATCAAATTGGCGAAAAGCATCAAACTTGCCAATGTTTATCATCATTGCACTGACACTTAAATTGAGTACACTCGATAAACAACAATTTTAAGGTGATACAAGGAAAACCTATGAGCGAGGCCTACATTATTGATGCCATTCGCACACCACGCGGAAAAGGGAAAAAAGACGGCTCACTTCATGAAGTCAAACCGATTACTTTACTCACATCATTATTGAATGAATTACAACAACGCCATCAACTTGATACATCAAAAGTCGATGACATCGTCTTAGGTTGTGTCACACCGATTGCTGACCAAGGTGGTGATATTGCTAAAACTGCTGCCATTGCAGCAGGTTGGAATGATGATGTTGCTGGTGTGCAAATCAACCGTTTCTGTGCATCTGGCTTGGAAGCAGTCAATTTGGCAGCACAAAAAGTCCGCTCTGGTTGGGAAGATATCGTTGTCGCAGGCGGTGTGGAGTCCATGTCACGCATCCCGATGGGCTCTGATGGCGGCCCTTGGGCACTTGATCCTGAAACCAACTTAAAATCTTCTTTTGTGCCACAAGGCGTTGGCGCGGACTTAATTGCAACCTTAGACGGCTATAGCCGCGAAGATGTCGATGCTTTTGCAGTCGGCTCACAACAAAAAGCAGCGGCAGCACAAGCCAAAGGTTATTTCGATAAATCCGTGGTGCCTGTTAAAGATCATTCGGGTGTACTGATCTTAGAAAAAGATGAATTTATTCGAGGTGCTACCACCGTTGAAGGTTTGGCAAAACTGAATGCCAGCTTTGAAATGATGGGACAAATGGGCTTTGATGCCGTTGCCTTACAGAAATACCCAGAAGCACAAAAAATTAACCATGTTCATCATGCGGGTAACTCATCAGGCATCGTTGATGGTGCTGCAGTGGTGTTATTGGCTTCTGAAAAAGCCGTCAAAGAACAAGGCTTAAAACCACGTGCCAAAGTACTTGCAACGGCATTGGTGGGTACAGACCCGACCATCATGCTCACGGGTCCTGCGCCTGCTGCACGTAAAGCCTTAGCCAAAGCTGGCCTAACGATTGATGATATTGATCTATTTGAAGTCAATGAAGCGTTTGCGGCCGTGGTGATGCGTTTTATCAATGAACTCAACGTTCCAGCTGAGAAAGTCAATGTTAACGGCGGTGCAATTGCGATGGGTCATCCATTGGGTGCAACGGGTGCCATGATTTTGGGTACTTTGCTGGATGAATTAGAGCGTCAAGGTAAAAAACGTGGCCTAGCCACATTATGTGTTGGTGGTGGAATGGGGATTGCCACCATTATTGAAGTTGTATAAACACCCAACGCTCCCAGAAATATGATACTCGGAAAGGTCATTCGCAACCTGCATAGTATATGCAATTTATTGTTTCTACGATCAATTTTATAAATGAAGAAATTGAACAGGTTTTGCGAATGACAATGGTTTTGCCTACTTTTGCCGAAACAAAAGTAGGTCGAACCGAAGGTTTATCCTGAAATTAGATGAGAGCTAAACAAGACCCTGCTATGCGTATTTTCATAAATACAGATAAACGGGTGACTTGAAACAAAGCTTATAAAATATTGGACGATGATATATGAGCGCTATTAAATACGAAAAAAACGCTGACAATATTGTAATTCTTACCCTTGATTCATCGGATCAATCTGCCAATACCATGAATGCAGAATTCCGTGATTCACTCAATGAAGTCAGCCAAAAGCTCAAAGCAGAAACGGATCTAAAAGGCATTATTTTCCGTTCTGCCAAGAAAACTTTCTTTGCTGGCGGTGATCTAGATGAGTTGATTCAAGTTCAACCTGAACATGCCACTGAGTTCTTCAAAATGATTGAAGAACTCAAGGGGGACTTACGTGCGATTGAAACTTTAGGTGTGCCCGTTGTGGCTGCCTTAAATGGTACGGCGCTTGGTGGTGGCTGGGAAATTGCTTTAGGCTGCCATTACCGTATTGCCATCAATGATCCAAAAACCAAATTTGGTTTGCCTGAAGTGACCTTAGGCTTGCTGCCAGGCGGTGGTGGTATCGTGCGTATGGTACGTTTACTTGGCTTACAAAATGCATTTCCATTCCTAATGGAAGGTAAGCAGTTTGGCGTGGATAAAGCGAAGTCGCTCGGTTTGGTACATGACACTGCTGAGAACGAACAAGAGCTGTTAGACAAAGCCATTGCTTGGGTCAAAGCCAATCCGAAGTCGCAACAGCCATTCGATATCAAAGGCTACAAAATCCCAGGAGGCGATCCGAAAACGCCTGCTGTGGCACAAGTGCTTGCGATTGCCCCTGCGATGCTACGTGATAAAACCAAAGGCTGTTACCCTGCGCCTGAAGCGATCATGGCGGCAGCAGTAGAAGGTGCGCAGGTTGATGTTGATACTGCTTTACGTATCGAATCACGGTACTTTACTCAACTCACAGTCGGTCAAATTTCTAAAAATATGATCGGTACTTTTTGGCATGGTCTAAATGCAATCAAGTCTGGCGCAAGTCGCCCTGCGGATGTTGCAAAATGGCAAGCGACTAAAGTGGGCGTGTTAGGTGCAGGTATGATGGGTGCAGGCATTGCCTATTCAACTGCAATCAAAGGCATTCCTGTAGTTTTGAAAGATGTCTCTGTTGAAAATGCAGAAAAAGGCAAAGCATATTCGCAAAAACTACTGGATAAACGTGTTTCACAAGGTCGTATGACCGCAGAAAAGCGTGACCAAGTTTTAGCACTGATTACTGCAACGGCAAATGCGGCGGACTTGCAAGGCTGTGACCTGATCATCGAAGCAGTATTTGAGAACCAAGAACTGAAAGCCAAAGTGACTCAAGAAGCTGAACAATATTTGGCTGAAGGTGGAATCTTTGCATCGAACACCTCTACCCTACCTATCACTGGTTTGGCGACGGCGAGTAAAGATGCTCAAAAGTTCATTGGACTACATTTCTTTAGTCCAGTCGATAAAATGCAATTGGTTGAAATTATCAAAGGTAAACAGACCTCTGCTGATACATTGGCGAAGGCTTACGACTTTGTTCAGCAAATTGCCAAAACACCTATTGTCGTGAATGACAGCCGTGGCTTCTTCACCAGCCGCGTGTTTGGTACATTCATTCAAGAAGGCATGCGTCTACTTGCAGAAGGTGTGCATCCAGCGAAGATTGAAATGGCCGCTCTCAAAGCAGGTATGCCGGTTGGCCCACTCGCTATTCAGGATGAAGTCTCTTTAACTTTGACTGAGCATGTGGCTGGTGAAACCCGCAAAGCATTGCAAGCAGAAGGTAAAGATTTGCCAAAAACCCCAGTGGATGACGTGGTACACACCATGATTCATGAGCTAAACCGTAAAGGCAAGGCTGCGGGTGCTGGTTTCTATGACTATCCTGAAAATGGTAAAAAACATTTATGGGATGGACTCAGTCGTTGGCAGAAAGAGAACAATATTTCTGAACAAGACATGATTGACCGTTTCCTATTTGTACAAGCACTGGATACTTTACGCTGCTATGAAGAAGGTGTTTTAGAGTCTGTGATTGATGCCAATGTCGGTTCGATATTCGGGATTGGCTTTGCCCCTTGGACAGGTGGTGCCATTCAATTCTTGAATCAAAATGGCATTCAAAAATCCTTGCAGCGTGCCGAGCAACTGGCGGCACAATATGGTGAGCGTTTTACACCACCAAAATTATTGAAAGAAAAAGCGCAGCAAAACACTGTGATTCAATAATCTCAATCTAGCCAAGCCAATTGGCCCGTACGGAACTCCTTGTCTGTACGGGCTTTTTTATATGCTCGACAAAATCGCAGCAAAACATCTGAGTAATACATCACAATTTATGCTATAACTTGCTCAATTCTGATTTATTTTTTTGCATCATTTGGAAATTTCTTATGTCTGAAAAACTCTGCCCAGAAACTTCGCCTTGGGGTTGGAAAGCATTAATTATCACCACAATTCTCAGTGTACTGTTTATGGTGATTTTCTACTTGGCTATTAATAATGAACCAGATTATATGCCAATGAATCAAAAGAAAGCGGCTACCCCAGTTGAAATGTCACAATCATCAGTGATAACAGAAACAGGGACAACGGAAACACATCAACACAATCACTAAAGTGTTATTGTCGAATATGATAAATCCGTGTAAAACATGGGTTTATCATGATATTCGAGATTTTCAATGCTTCAACAAAATCGTCAGGCACTGGTCGTTGAAGGCGGTGGAATGCGCGGTGCATTCACCAGCGGTGTCTTAGATGCATTTTTACAGCAACAATTTAATCCCTTTGATCTTTGTGTCGGTGTTTCTTCTGGTTCAACCAATGTCGCCAACTACCTCGCTGCCCAACAAGGTCGCACCTTACAAATCTATTTAGATCATTCTCTACGTACCGAATTTATCCAATATCGTCGCTTTTTCAAGGGTGGTGACTTACTGGACTTAAAATGGATGTGGGATGTGGTAGAAAAAGAGCATCCACTCAATCAAGCCCATCTATTTGCCAATCATCCTGAATTTTATATGGTATTGACCCATGCCATTTCAGGTGAAGCCACTTATATCAAAGCGTCCAAAGACAATATCTTAGAAGGTCTGAGAGCATCCAGTTCAATTCCTGTCTTAACTCGTCAAGCGGTTGAAGTCTTTGGTGAACCTTATTTTGACGGTGGTGTTGCAGATGCCCTTCCCATCCATTGGGCAGCGCAACAGCATGATGTATCTAAATTAATGGTGCTCAGAACACGTCCTCAAAATTATTATAAAGCCAGCAGTAAAGGTGATCAGTTCCTTGCGAAATACCTGTTTAAACAGCAGCGTGGTTTTGCGCAAAGTTTATTAACGAGGACTCAACGTTATAACGATGCCGTCGAATTTACTCGCACACCCTCTGAACAGAAAATCTTGGAAGTTTGCCCACCTGATTTTAAAAATATGGCAGGTCGACTTTCAAAGAATAAAGCCAAGATCCGTTATAGTTATGATGTAGGAATAGAAACAGGGTTAAAGGCAATCGAAGACTGGAACAAGCTTTAATTTTTATACAAACAAATCCAATTTTCCTTTGGATGGCGAAGCGTTTTTTCTTAGTTCAACGATGGCAGCATCTTTGGTCTACGCGTCCCTATCCAAAGTGTGAGCCAATTTTTTATTCAAAATTTCCACTTGGCAAATCAGCCTCAAAAGGCGCAAAATCTAGTTTTATGTTTTGTTATTTTTGGAATTTATTATGAATAATCAACCATCCCCAAAAAAAGATTCAAATGAAGAAACCGTATTGGGATGGAAATTTGTCATTATTGTCGGTGTGCTCAGCACGATCTTTTTAAGCTTTTTCTATTTGGCCATGACCCAAGAACCTGATTATATGCCAGGCGCACAACGTAAAGCGCAACAACAGGAACATGCTCAAAATAGCTCTTCAGCGAGTTCTGAAGTGGCTGCCCAAACTCAGCAACAGCCATAAACTCAGTCCAATTCAAGCTCATTCACTTCATTCTGAATTTACTGTAGAAGTGGCATCCGCATTTCAATATGAGGGATGCCACATTCATCATATTCATCCCCTTGCACCACAAAACCAAGCTGCTGATAAAATGACATCGCATGGACTTGTGAAGACAAATGCAGGAATGCACGTTCCTGCTGCTTTGCAAAGGCAATAATATCCAGCATGATCATTTGACCAAGACCTTGCCCCCGATAGGCCTTAAGCACAGCAACGCGCCCCACACTATTATTTTGTAATAATCGTGCTGTCGCAATCGGCTGATCCTGATCATAGATAACAAAGTGTTGTGAGATCGCATCTTGCTCATCCCACTCATCCGCTTCAGCAATACCTTGTTCCAGAATAAAAACCAATGTTCGGATCAATTTCGCATCTTGCTGTAATTGATCCCAATTTCCCTGTTTGACTTGGTACATCGTTTTCTCTGTTTTAATTAACACTTACAGCCAATATTCTCGACTGGCATCTGATCTTGCAATAATAATTCCAGACTCTGTTTTTCAATGCCATACATGGCTTTTAAAGCTTGAATCTGTTGAATGATTTTGGCATCAGGTTGTTGAATATCTTTGCGCTTGGTCGCAAGAATCATTTTATTCTTACTGGTATGCTCCAAAGACACAAACTCAAAAACTTTGGTTTCATAACCATAAGCTTTAAGCAGTAATGCACGTAATGTATCCGTTAACATTTCTGCCTGTTGCCCCGCATGAATACCAAATTGCAACATCGGTTGTAACACCTCAGGACTTTGCAGCTGTGGACGAAGTTCTTTATGGCAACAAGGCGCACACATAATCATGGATGCATTGAGACGAATCCCAGTATGAATAGCAAAGTCAGTGGCGATATCACAGGCATGCAATGCAATCATCACATCTAACTTTTCTGGTTGATAACTACGAACATCCCCTTCAAAGAAATCAAGATGACTAAAACCCGTCTGATCAGCAACATTCTGACAAAACTCAACCAAGTTTGAACGTAGTTCAACGCCCGTAATTAACGGTGTTTTCTGCTGCGCCTGCAAATAGTCATATAAAGCAAAAGTTAAATAACCTTTGCCTGAGCCAAAATCAACAATATTCAATTCTTGCTGTGAAGCGTCAACCTGTTCATACGCATGCGAAAAGATTTCAATAAATTTATTAATCTGTTTCCACTTGCGTGCCATGCTTGGGACAATTTGCCCTTTTTCATCGGTAATCCCGAGATGTTTTAAAAATGGACTTTGCTGTTGCACATAACGCTGCTTTTCACGATCATGCTGCTGTTGTCCTACTTTGTCGGCAGAGTCTTGCTTCTTCTGACGATTCAGCATGGCTTTCTTTTTGTTTTTCTTAAGCTGAATATCTTGCTCCAAGCTAAATAAGTTGGCCTGTTTACACTGATTCAATAATTCAGCAATTTTCTCTAAACCTTCATCTATCGTATAGTTTTTGGTCACATCTTGCGTAGTATGGTGATATAAGCAAGACAACATTACTTGTCCTTGCAGCTCAATCACACGCAAGCTTATCTTTTCTAGTTGCGCTATTTCACCTTTATATTGACTCAAGATGAGGCGATCAAAGCTTTTATTTTCAATAGATTGCTGGATATCCAAGAAAAACTGCTGTTCTTGTTCAAAAGAAAATTGCGGCGCAAACATAATGAAAACCTGACAAATAGAAACTAAATTTTAAAGCGTCTTACTTTAAAAGGGAAATTGCATTACGATACAGTTGTATTTTTATGCAACCTGAAAGCTTGATGAACACAAAAACACTGCTGGACTATGACCCGAAAGAAGAACTGATTAATGCCTATAGCCATGGTATTGGTGCTGCACTGGCTTTAATTGCCTCAATCTTTATGATTATTAAGGGCCAGTATTTACCATTGGGACAGTGGATCAGCTTATGGGTCTATGGTTTTAGCCTTGTTCTCTTGCTTGCAAGTTCCATGCTTTATCACTTTGCGCTGGATGAACGTAAGCGTTATTGGTATAAAAAACTGGATCATACTGCGATCTATTATCTCATTGCAGGCACCTATACCCCATTTTTGAGTATCGCGATTCCAACCGCCAAAGCACATTATTTGCTGATTGCATTATGGGCCATTGCCCTGATCGGTACACTGTTCAAACTGGTCTTTATTCATCGTTTCCAGAAAATTTCTTTAGCTGCTTATTTAGTTATGGGATGGTTAGCCGTTTTGGTTATGGATGATATGCAGCGCTATCTTTCCAAAGATGCTGTGCAACTGCTGATTGCAGGTGGTTTGGCTTATACCATCGGCACATTGTTTTATGCCTTAAAAAAGGTAAGATATACCCACGCAATTTGGCATGTTTTTGTGCTATTAGGCGCAGGATTACACTTTTTGGCAATCTACTGTTATGTATTATAAGTCCATATATAGCATTAAGTTTTCGAAGTAAAACTGCACATTCAAAAGGAATTTTCAAGACAACCTCTATTCTGTTTCTTGAATGAATAACATGAAGGTCTTGTATGTCGTCAAGCACTACGACTGCCACCCCAGAAGTGGCCAGCAATTCAAAAGTACGGGTATTATTTGCCAGCCTTGTCGGTACGACGATTGAGTTTTTTGACTTTTATATCTATGCCACCGCAGCAGTACTCATTTTTCCACATTTGTTTTTCCCAGAAAGTAGCGATGGCGCTGCGGTGCTCAAATCTCTGGCAACCTTTGCGATTGCCTTTATTGCACGTCCTATTGGTGCTGCGATTTTCGGACATCTCGGTGATCGGATCGGACGAAAAGCGACATTGGTTGCAGCCTTGCTGACCATGGGGATTTCAACCGTCTGTATTGGTCTGTTACCAACCTATGCACAAATTGGTCTCGCTGCACCACTGTTGCTTGCCTTGTGTCGTTTAGGCCAAGGTTTGGGCTTAGGTGGTGAATGGAGTGGTGCGGTACTGCTTGCCACGGAGAATGCTCCAGAAGGCAAACGCGCTTGGTATGGGATGTTCCCACAACTCGGTGCCCCGATCGGTTTTATCCTTGCAACAGGTTCATTTTTATTACTCAATGCTTTTATGTCTGAACAGGCGTTTATGACTTGGGGCTGGCGTATTCCATTTATCGCCAGTGCAGTATTGGTTTTAGTCGGCTTATATATCCGTTTGAAGTTGCATGAAACACCTGCCTTCCAAAAGGTATTGAATAAGCAGAAAGAAGTAAATGTCCCTTTCAAAGAAGTCATGACCAAACATTTTCCAATGTTGGTGCTCGGGACAATTGCAGCCATCTGTACCTTTGTCGTGTTCTATCTCACTACCGTATTTGCCTTGAACTGGGGAACCACAAAGCTCGGCTATGCACGTGGTGACTTCTTGGTGTTACAACTGTTTGCAACCCTCTGTTTTGCTGCCTTTATTCCCCTATCTGCAATTTTTGCAGAGAAATTTGGTCGTAAAAATACATCGATTGCAGTGTGTATTCTTTCAGCCCTATTCGGATTGTGTTTCGCACCGCTATTAGGTTCAGGTAGCCCGATTTTGGTGTTCTTGTTCTTATGTATCGGTCTTTCAATTATGGGCTTAACCTATGGACCAATTGGCACAGTCCTGTCTGAAATTTTCCCGACTTCCGTTCGCTATACAGGCTCAGCTTTAACCTTTAACTTGGCGGGTATTTTTGGGGCTTCTTTCGCACCATATATCGCAACAAAACTGGCAGAAAGCTATGGTCTGGGTGCAGTCGGTTTATATCTCAGCCTAGCTTCTATCCTCTCTTTAATCGCATTCTTACTGATGCGCGAAACTAAAAATGATGATGTAAACAACCAGATCTAATCATCTTTTTTTCAGATGATCTGTGTAAAACATCAACTCAGATCATCTGAAATACCATTCAATTGCATAGTTTTTATCTTATAAAGTTGCTTTTATAACAGCATTCTTCCAAATATTTTTTATGCTAAAATAACCGCCTTCATTTTTTTTAGACGATTGTGTTATGTACGCAGTGATTATCGTTGCCGTATTTTTAATCAGCTTTTTATATACCTATTTCCGGGGTAAAGAAAGATTAAAAGCATCTCGACAATTATTTGACCATTCGACATTTTTAGCGCCAGTGAACATGTTCATGACTGGTTTTTCTAAATTGCCGAACCAACCCTTCTTTGACGTGGCACAGTTTCCAGAACTGAAACCATTGCAAGATAATTGGCAAGTGATTCGAGAAGAAGCAATTCAACTGCAAAACCAAATTAAAGCGTCTGAAAAAAATAATGATGCAGGCTTTAACACCTTCTTTAAACGTGGTTGGAAACGTTTCTATCTAAAATGGTACCAAGACAGCCATCCTTCAGCACAGCAACTCTGCCCAAAAACAGTGGCTCTGCTGGAAAGCATTCCTTCGGTGAAAGCCGCTATGTTTACCGAACTACCATCGGGTAGTTATTTGGGTAAACACCGTGATCCTTATGCAGGTTCTGTACGTTATCACTTGGGTCTGGTCACACCAAATAGCGATGATTGCTTTATTGAAGTCGATCAAGAGCGTTATAGCTGGCGAGATGGTGAAGCAACCGTTTTTGATGAAACTTTTGTGCATTGGGCTGAAAACAAAACTGATGAAACCCGTATCATCTTATTCTGTGATATCGAACGTCCAATGAAATGGGGCTGGGCACAAAAGCTGAATTATTGGTTTGGTCGTAATGTGATGTCTGCAGCCAGCTCACCAAATGATGATCAAGACAAAACTGGTTTTATTAACCGTATTTTCAAATATGGTTATGCGGTCCACCATTATGGCCGTGGCTTAAAAGAGCGTAATCGCCCGCTCTACTATGTGTCTAAGTGGGTGCTATTTGCTATTTTGATTGGCTTAATTTTATTACCAAGTTTTTTATAAAAATATTCTTCCATAAAAAAGAGATGCAATTGCATCTCTTTTTTATTTTAAACAAATTGTAATTAATTTGCTTTTGCTGTCTGTGTGCTTGCAGTTTGTGCAGCTGCAGCATTAGCCGCTTGAACAGCCGTTTCACCGATTAAAGCAATCTTAGCTTTTTCTTGGCTTTGTGCTGATAATGCAGGGTTAGATGCCACAATACGATTGATATTGGCAGAGTTTGCAGGTGCAATTGCTGCAGTTTGCAATACAATTGGGCGATTACCGGTATCACCTAGCGTATAGCGAATGCCAGTACGCGGGCTAATCACTGTAGTCACTTCACGTTTTATTTGCGCTTCTGCTGTATTTGTACCTTTTGCTGCCAACACTTTATCCACAGTCGTGGTTTGTGGCGCATCATTTGCAAATGCAAAACCAGATACCGCCGCACTTGCCAAAATTAAAAGTTGTAATGGTTTTTTCATTGTCTTCCCGCTTTTAATGCGAACTCAATCAAGATCTATAAGTCCAATAATGAAACTACAAAGCGTGCTTGGACTCAAGTAAATTCTCGTAAAAAAAGCAGAGACCAATGCTCTGCTTTTTTATTTCAGCTTAATCTAAGTCGAAGCTTAGATTTTACCGTGACATTGTTTGTACTTTAAACCTGAACCACATGGGCAAGGTGCATTACGACTTTCTGGTACTGGGAATGTATGGTCAACAACTTCTTCAGAAGCTGTGACTTCACCAGTGAGACCATCGACATCATCATGCTCGAAAGAAAGACGCATTGATTCAGCCTGACGTTGTTGCTGTGCTTCAAGTTCTGCTAATTCTTCTGCTGTCGGTACATGCACACGAGAAAGGTCCGTCACGACATCAGACTTGATCACACCCAACATATTTACAAATAAGTTGAATGCTTCTTTTTTGTATTCTTGCTCAGGGTTTTTCTGTGCGTAGCCACGTAAGTGAATGCCTTGGCGTAGATAATCCATTGCAGCCAAATGATCTTTCCAGTGACGATCAAGCGAGTTCAACATAAAGTGACGCTCTAGCATTGCTGCTGATTCATCACCCATTTGTTCACGACGTTGACGATAACGCGCAATCACTTCATCAGAAATACGTGCCACTAGACCTTCTTCATCTAAACGACGATCTTGGTCTAACCATTGCTGCACTGGTAATTCAATGCCTAAATCCGCATGCAAGGCATTTTCCAAACCTTCAATATCCCATTGATCATGGATTGATTCTGGTGGAATAAAGTTAGCAATTAAACCTTTGATCACTTCATGATGCATTTCTTCGATGTAGTCTTGTAGCGAGCTTTCAGCCAAAACATCATCACGTTGTGAGTAAATAATCTTACGTTGTTCGTTGTTTACATCATCATACTTCAATAAGTTCTTACGAATATCAAAGTTACGTGCTTCAACTTTACGTTGTGCATTTTCGATTGAACGGCTTACCATTTTATGTTCAATCGCTTCACTTTCCTGCAAGCCCATTGCACGCATCATGGCAACCACGCGGTCACCTGCGAAGATACGCATCAAGTCATCTTCAAGTGATAGATAGAAGCGAGATACACCTGGGTCACCTTGACGACCGGCACGACCACGCAACTGGTTATCAATACGACGTGATTCATGACGCTCAGAACCAATGATATGTAAACCACCTGAACTTAAAACGTCTTCGTGATCTTTTTCCCATTGTGCTTGTAAGCGTGCTTCATCTTCAGGCGTTGAATTCTCGATTTTGGCAAGTTTCGCTTTCCAGTTACCACCGAGCAAAATATCCGTACCACGACCAGCCATGTTGGTTGCGATCGTTACTGCATTCGGACTACCCGCTTGCGCAATAATATCTGCCTCACGCTCATGCTGCTTCGCATTCAAGACTTCGTGATGGATACCTGCTTGTAATAACTTAGAAGAAAGGATTTCACTTGCTTCAATAGTTGCCGTACCAATCAAAATCGGTGCAACACCCTGCTGACGAATATTGGTAATTTCTTCAATAATCGCAGTGTATTTACCATTACGGTTTAAATAAATTAAGTCATTATGATCGACACGTACCATTGGACGATGTGTCGGAATAATCACAACATCTAAACCATAGATTTCTTTCATTTCCGAAGCTTCAGTATCGGCAGTACCTGTCATACCTGAAAGCTTTTTATATAGACGGAAATAGTTTTGGAAAGTTGTAGTTGCAAGCGTTTGGTTTTCAGGTTGAATTTCCATGCTTTCTTTGGCTTCAACCGCTTGGTGCAAGCCTTCTGACCAGCGACGACCAGGCATGGTACGACCCGTGCTTTCATCCACAATAATGACTTCTTCTTTTTGAGTCTGTGGATTCACACCAATGATATAGTGCACGTTCTTTTGATAGAGATAATGTGCACGAATCGCTGCAGTCACATGGTGAACCAAATTCAAATTGGTTGCTGAATACAGGCTTTCACCTTCAGCTAACAAGCCCATTTCAATCAGTTTTTGCTCAACTGTTTCATAACCAACTTCAGTCATTTCCACTGAACGTTGTTTCTCATCCACCCAGAAATGTCCGCCATCAGCCACTTTCTCTTCTTTTTGAGGGCGCAATGTTGGAGGAATATTATTAATGAGCTGATAAAGATGAGATGAATCTTCACTTTGACCAGAAATGATCAATGGCGTACGCGCCTCATCAATTAAAATTGAGTCAACTTCATCGATGATGGCGTAGCTTAAACCACGCTGTTTTTTCTCTTGTAGAGAAAAAACCATGTTGTCACGTAGATAGTCGAAACCGAACTCGTTGTTGGTACCGTAAGTAATATCTGCGGTATAAGCTTGTGCTTTTTCATCAGGCATTTGCATGGAGTAAATCACACCAATACTCAAGCCTAAGAACTCAAATAATGGACGGTTTAACTCAGCATCACGTTGCGCCAAGTAATCATTCACGGTAATCACGTGAACGCCTTGTCCGCTTAATGCATTGAGGTAACAAGCCAAAGTACCCATCAAGGTTTTACCTTCACCTGTACGCATCTCAGCAATTTTACCTTCGTGCAAGGTAATACCACCGATGAGCTGCACATCATAGTGACGCATGCCCATGACACGTTTTGCAGCTTCACGACAAACCGCAAAAGCTTCTGGTAATAATTTATCTAAACTTTCACCATTATTAAAACGTTGTTTGAATTCTGGAGTTTTTGCAGAGAGGTCTGCATCGTTAAGAGCAGATATCGTCGGTTCAAGCGCATTGATTTGTTCAACAATTTTACGCATGCGTTTGAGCTCGCGCTCATTTTTTGTACCGAAGATACCTCCGATCAGACTTGCCAACATGAATAAACTCTCTAATCCTGTTTGTTATAAGGTTTGTCAATTTCAACAAACCCTAGGTCGGTTAATTTTTTCTTAGCTGTTATTATGGAGTCAGAAATAAGAACTACAAGTGCTTTGCATCCAAACAGGTAAAAAAATCTGCGAGGCGATTCTGACATTACACAACCAAAGAGCGTTAATGTAGCAAATTTGCCCTTAACTTACATCGATTTGAATGTGTATTTCTGATCATTTTTTAGCATAGCCGCGTATTGATATCTCAAAAACTCATAACAAAATGAAAAAACAATCTTTTTCTTTATAAAGCGAATGCTGCATATTGAATACAGACAGAAAACATAAAGAATGTATAGAGGACTGATCATGACATTACGTTTAGGCGACATCGCCCCAAATTTCCAACAACAATCAAGCCAAGGTGATATTGATTTTTATGGTTTTTTAGGGGATAGCTGGGGGATCCTTTTTTCCCATCCTGCAGACTACACCCCAGTCTGTACCACGGAACTTGGCTATACCGCAAAGCTAAAAGATGAGTTTAATAAACGCGGTGTGAAAGCCATTGCACTTTCTGTAGACGATGTTGAATCACATCAAGGCTGGATTCAAGACATCAACGAAACACAGAATACTACTGTTAATTTTCCAATCATTGCCGACAAAGACCGTAAAGTATCTGAGCTGTATGGATTTATTCATCCAAATGCCAGTGAAACTCTAACTGTACGTTCATTGGTCATTATTGACCCGAACAAGAAAGTTCGTTTGATTATTACCTATCCTGCATCCACAGGTCGTAATTTTAATGAAGTATTGCGCGTAGTAGATTCACTACAATTAACCGATAAGCATAAAGTTGCAACACCTGCTAACTGGCAACATGGTGAAGATGTGGTGATTGTTCCATCATTAAAGGATGAGGAAGAAATCAAACAGCGCTTCCCTAAAGGTTACAAGGCCGTCAAACCGTATTTACGATTAACCCCCCAGCCTGAACTAGATTAAAGCGTATGCTTTAATCGTAGTGCAAGACAAACGAAGTGCGTAGCAATAAAGACGAGCAACGCTCGTTCCTGAGAAGTGGCTAAAGCTTCGCAAGAAGATGAACAGCTATGCTGTGAATTAAAGGATTAAAGCGTATGCTTTAATCGCAGTGCAAGACAAACGAAGTACGTAGTAGAGGATAAACCCAGGCAGTAATAAAATAATATTAAATCTGAATAACATGCATCTCAGCCTATCCTCTGGATAGGCTTTTTTATATATAAGCTAAAATTGTTTTGGTATTTCTGAATCAATCGGTTATAAAAATAGTTCGATCCGCTACACAATAAAAAAAGCATCATGATCTACAATATCCACCATCTACATTGCGGCAGCTTCTGCCCGACTTGTGCGCCATTATTTGGACAAAAAGGCTGGAAAGCACACCTCGTTTGTCATTGTCTATTGATTGAAACTGATCGCGGATTAGTGTTAATTGACACAGGTTTAGGGCTTCAAGACTATTTACATACCGAACAGCGTTTGGGCCGTTTACTGAAACAGTTTGGCTCAATTGTCCCGAATTTAAAACTCACCGCCATCCAACAAATTCAACAACTCGGTTTTAATGCGAATGATGTACAACATATTTTTGTGACCCATCTAGATTTCGACCATGCAGGCGGAATTTCCGATTTTCCTAATGCAACCGTACATCTCTTAGCTGCTGAATTTAATGCCACTCAATCACTCACAGCTAAAGGCAAGCTTCGTTATAAAATGGAGCAATTCAAACAACATCGTCATTGGAACTTTGCTGAACATAACGATGGAGAACCATGGTTTAATCTACAAAAAGTTAAAGGATTACCTTTCTTTAAAGATGAAATTTTGATGATTCCATTGATTGGGCATACTGCTGGACACTGTGGGATTGCGATTAAAAAGGCTGATGGCTGGGTCCTATTCTGTGGCGATGCCTATTACACCCATTTGGAGCTCAATCCGAAAAATAAACTGAGAGCCCTAAATCTTACCGAACGCTTACTGGCCGAAGATAACCAACAGCGTTTGCAAAATCTGAAACAGTTACAATATCTCGCTCAACATGAGCCAAGCATTGAGTTAATTTGTGCGCACGATCCAGTCGAATTCAGTCGTTATCAGTAAAGCATATGAAAAAAACACTCATTACCGTTGCTCTTGTTTCAACATTAACGCTCAGTGGGTGCATGAAACACCCAAGTTTGGATGATGAACAACGCCCTAAAAACTGGGGAACGCTAATCTCCCATACACATAATTTTTATCAAATTAGCAATGATGTATTTCGTAGTGATCAGCCCAGCAATGAGCTCATTCCAAGCCTAAAACAATATAATATTGATACGGTCATCAATCTCAGAGCTAGAAATGAAGATGCCAAAGTTTTAAAAGATCAGCCTTTTAATCTAGTGCATATTCCGATTTATACATGGGCCATCAATCGTCAAGATTTATTGCAGACCATGCAAGCGATTCAAACGGCCAAGCAAAACAATCATAAAATTTTAGTGCATTGTTATCATGGCTCAGACCGTACTGGTGCAACGATTGCCATGTATCGGATTATTTTTGAAAACTGGTCAATTGAAGATGCAGTCAAAGAAATGAAACAAGGTGGATATGGCTTTCATGTGATCTGGAAAAACATTGATCATTTATTTACGCCTGAAAATGTAAAATGGATTCAACAACAACGGTCTAATCCATCTCGCTAAACATTGGAATTATTTTGGACCAAGCTCTATTTATTTAATAGATAGAGCTTATTAAGGGAACTGGCTTGTCCAGTCAATAGAAATCAATCTGCTCAAAATTGCATGATCACCAAGCAAGTTTTACTTCCCCTTCTGGTTTTCAAAAACTGAATGAGCCAACCAGACCTTTAAAATTTCAGAATCACCGCCATCACTATCCGTGACCAATAAGAATACTTCTCCATCGGATCTCGACTCTAACCAAGTAATCCCTTCAACTTTAATCGCAAGCGTTTTACCGTCTTCATCTTGAATCAAATGACTGAATAACGCCTTACCATCTGGCGAGAACAGCAAAATAAAACTACCCAGCACATCACCATCGTCATAGGTATTTAATGTTTGCTCAACCGCTGCCGTGGCGGCAATTAGATTTTTATCCACAAAGAAATAGGCATCAGAAATCCCACTTGCAGCACCCTCAATCTCAGGCAAGTTGAGATTAAGCGAGTTGATAAACGCATTTTCTAACGATTTTCCTGCTTGAATTTCAGCTAAATCAAAAACTAAAACACCGTGATGGCGATTAATATTGCCACGTTGAAAGATATAGAGATGATGATGGTCTGAACAGATTGCTTCTATATTCAGTTCAGCTCCACCCGTTAATTCAACACTGTTCTCTAAAAAGTGATAATCGACTGCATCCAGAAAAATGCTGATTTGATTGTTAGATGGATTATAAAGTAATGCTTGTTTCCGATTTTCGGTAGAACCAGATCCCATCACCAGTAGTTGCTGTTGCCCATCCAAGGTTATGCAACTTAGTGCTTCAAAATCAGGCTTTTTTGCTTTGCTCAATACGCTAAATGATATTTGTTCAGACGACTCAGATAACGGAACTTTTTCAAAAACTGTTGCACCATCTATATTGTTGTTTCGATTGGTTTTTAATAAGTAACGAACATCATCACCAACAAAATAAACATCGTCCCCTATACAGGCGACACCAGACAGTGCACTAACATCAGAATCTTGTGAAAAAACAAATCGTTCTAATATTCTGATCGCTGTATTCATGATCGCAAGTCCCCTATTTAATTTTGCTGGAACACTCACAGCATAAATAAAGCCTGTGATGTGTTCCTGATTTAATCTAGGGGATGGTCAAGGTTTATCGTTGGTCAAGCGGAACCCAATCAATCACCCAAGCAGATTTCATATTTAAGCTTTCATCAGTTGTGATTTTCTTACGCGTGTTATCCGCAGTATCACGATCCTTAGCAGGACCAACCATAATACGGATTCCTTTAGAGGTCTGGCTGGTCGTTACCTTGTAGCCTTTAGCACGTAATTTCGACACAACAGCATCTGCATTGGCTTGGTTTGCAGCCAAAGCCACTTGTACCATCCACTTTTTATCGCCATTTTCCATCAGATCGCGTGCTTTCTCAGCCTCAGCTTTCTTCTTGCTATCTTCGTCAGCTTTACGTTTTTTCTCATCAGCAGCTTTTTTCTCTGCTTCTGCCTTCCGTTTATCTTCTGCTGCTTTCTTGTCAGCTTCTGCTTTGCGTTTATCTTCAGCGGCTTTCTTGTCTGCTGCTTCAGCTTTACGCTTATCTTCCGCAGCTTTCTTGTCTGCTTCTGCTTTACGTTTATCTTCAGCAGCTTTCTTGTCTGCTGCTTCAGCTTTACGCTTATCTTCCGCTAACTTCTTATCAGCATCAGACTTTTGTTGATCTGTTTTCTGTTGTTCAGCGCGCTTCTTTTCATCCGCTTTACGTTTTTCATCCGCAAGTCGTTGAGCCTTGGCTTTTTCATCTTCAACCAATTCAGGTGGAATATTATCCGAGCTTTCTTGAGCTGCAGTACGACGTGCATTAATCGCTGCATATTCTTCTGCAGCTTTACGTGCTGCTGCGGCTTCAGCCTGTTGCTGCATCTTTAAGAATTCAGCTGCACGCGCTTCTTGTTCAGCCACCGCTTTTTCACGTGAACGACGCTGCTCTTCCAGCAACCGCTTTTCTGTTTCCACATCGACCGCCAATGGTTGCAATGACACCATTTCGCTGTCTTGAGCTGGCTGTGCCGTTTTCGGCTTAGACTCAGTTTTGGGAATCGGATGAGTAACTGGAGCTTGCGTGTGATCTTGCTCAATTTCATCATTGCCCTTTAACAGCAATGCAGCTAATAAAACACCACCACCGAGTAGAACAACGCCGCCCATCCAACGTTGTTTGTTATTCATCGACATTCTTCTAAATACTCCCAGACCGCTTCTAAGGTATGAAACGAACCACAGACTAAAATCAGCTGATTGTTATTACTTTGTTTCAGCACAGTTTCAAACGCTTGCTGGATACTGCCGAACTCGTATACCTGTTGCCCTTGCAATGCATCATGGATCTGTTGCACTAGTGCGGCTCTAGGCACATCTAAATTAGCAATAAACCAATCTTTTACTGTTGTTTTTAGTAAATCGGTGACAGAAGCAATGTCTTTATCTGCCAGCATTGAAAATACTGCAACAACATCTGTGTACTGTTTATTGTATTTTAAGAATTTTCGCAACTGCTTCAATAAAAATTCGACGCCATGCGCATTATGCCCAGCATCAAAAATCACGGTTTTATCTTGGATTTGTCGTATTTCAAAACGACCTTGTAAACGTGCTTGTTGAATACCTGTTGCAATCGCTGCTTGCGAAACTTCAACACCACTCACCAATATAACGGCAACTGCAGTAGAAATATTATCGAGCGCTAGTTGTCCAACAGGAAGCTGTAAGGTTGTGCCTGAAGACGCAAACGACCAAGTTTGGCCATCATCATTCTGCTGGTAAAAATAATCTCGATTCAAGGCATATAGCTGAGCTTGGGTTTCAACGACTTTATCTTGAATGGCTTGTGGCAGTTGTTGCTGACCTGCGAACACCACTGGAATATTCGGACGAATAATCCCTGCTTTTTCAAATGCGATTTTTTCTACGGTGTCTCCGAGCCAATCTACATGATCTAGACCAATATTGGTAATCACAGCAATATCAGGATCGATCACATTGACCACATCAAGACGACCGCCTAGACCGACTTCAAGCACCCAAACATCACATTGTTGCTGTTTAAAAATCAAAAAAGCAGCCAAAGTGGTTGCTTCAAAAAAAGATAAACTTAAACCACATTCGCGTCGTGCTTGATCGACTAAAACAAAAGCATCAACCAGACTTTGATCATCAACTTCAGCACCCGCCAGCTTTACCCTTTCATTAAAACGATAAATATGCGGTGATTGATACAGGCCAACCTTGTAACCTTGCGCATTTAAAATCGCAGCCAAGGTTGTGGTGGTTGAACCTTTACCATTGGTTCCAGCGACGGTAAACACCTTCGCTTGAGGTTGCATCACACCGAGCTTTTCAGCAACGGGAATGACGCGTTCTAAACCTAAATCAATGCCTGTAACATGAACATGGCCCCAATAATCGAGCCATGTTGTTAATGTGTCTGTTGAATGTGGAGCGAGTGGTTTCAAGGTAAATTCATCAGCTTAGCGACAAGTCTGTATACAGTATCACGTAATGCATGACGATGAACGATCTGATCGACCACACCATGATCAAGCAAATATTCTGCACGTTGGAAAGGTTCTTCCAGTTTTTCACGTACTGTTTGTTCAATCACGCGTTTACCTGCAAAACCAATCATCGCTTTCGGTTCAGCAATATGGACATCACCGAGCATCGCCAATGAAGCGGTCACACCACCATAAACTGGATGAGTGAGTACCACCAAGTATGGAACACGCGCTTCTTTCATTTTTTGGATTGCCGCAGCAGTACGCGCCATCTGCATCAAAGACAACATGCCTTCTTGCATACGTGCGCCGCCAGAAGCAGCAAAACAGATCATTGGTTGATGCAATGCGATTGCACGTTCAGCCGCTTGTACAAAACGGTCTCCGACCACGGTTCCCATTGAACCGCCCATAAAGTCGAAGTCAAATGCACACGCAACCAAGTCCAAACCTTTGAGTGAACCTTGCATAACAACAAGTGCTTCGGTTTCGCCAGTTTTGTCTTGTGCTTCACGCATACGATCTGGATAAGGTTTGCTATCCACAAATTTTAATGGGTCTTTGGCACTAAACTCCTGCCCCAACTCGCCATTCACTTGATCAAAGAACCAGTTCAAACGATCACGTGCACGCATCCGTAAGTGCTCATCACACTGAGGACACACATAGGCATTAAATGACATTGCAGTACGTGTTACCAGCGCATGGCACTCAGGACACTCAATCGTAGGCTCAGTAAAGGTCGCTTTAAATATCTGCTGTTGATCTGCAACCTGAATACCAGGGACATGACGCTCAGTCCAAGGTGTTGAAGGGTTAAGAACCTTCCCTGATGTTAACTCTTGACTCATACTAACTCATCGAGCGCAGCTCGAAGCTCCTTCACTTTATTCACCGTCTGTTGCGCAGCTTCATCCGCTGGCAATGTCGCAAAAGATTTAACGAAAGCACTTCCTACAATCACGGCATCGGCAACTTGACCCATCGCTTTTGCAGACGCAGCATCACTAATCCCGAAACCGACGCCTACTGGCACATTGGTCTTAGACTTAATTTTTGCAATACGCGCTGCTGCTTCAGAAGTATCTAAAGTTGCTGCACCTGTCACACCTTTGAGTGACACATAGTAAACAAAGCCGCTCGCCTGATTGACCACATGTTGGATACGTTGGTCGGTTGAGGTAGGTGCAAGCAAGAAGATCTGATCCATTCCATTTTGTTGAAGAACTTCACCTAATTGCTTAGACTCTTCTGGCGGTAAGTCCACCAAAAGTACCCCATCCACACCACAGTCTTTCGCATAAGCAACAAACTTTTCATAGCCAATGACTTCAACAGGATTTAAATATCCCATCAATACCACTGGTGTGGTTTGATCCTTTTCACGAAAGGCTTTCACCATATCCAATGCATCTAAAGTATTGGTTCCACCAGCCAAAGCACGCTCAGCGGCTAAAGCAATCACAGGGCCATCTGCCATTGGGTCAGAGAATGGTAGACCCAGTTCAATGACATCGACACCCGCTTCAACCATTTGGTGAAGCAATGGAACGGTTACCTGTGGATGCGGGTCACCTGCCATAACATAAGAAACAAGCGCTTTACGTTGCTGAGATTTAAGCTGTTCAAAACGAGTGGCAAGACGTGACATAGGATTATGCTTTCCTGATTTATATAAATTAAGGAGTTGTTTGTAGTCATACAAAAACACTGCATTGTAACGCTATTTTTTGTTCATTGAACAGAGTTTGACGTGAATGCGACAGTGAATCTTGCTACTTACAACAGCCTTGCTACATTTATCTATATTTTGAGTTTTTTCTCAATGATCAAAGCTTCCTAATTTTGGACTGTTCGCATTGCATTTTAGAAATCAGCCAAGCTCCTTTATACTAGCCGCAATTTTTAAGTTTTCTTTTTATTTTTATGTCTGCCCACTCTCAGGAAAAAGTACAAAGCAATGCCCTTGCTTTGCTACCTCTATTGGTATTTTTGATCATCTTTCTCGGGAGTGGTATCTATCATTCAATGATTGGGACAGAATTTGCCTTCTATCAAGTCAAAGCACCTGTTGCAGCTATTCCAGCCGTGATTTTGGCTTTGTTGTTATATAAACAAAAACTAAATGCAGCAATTGAAGAGTTTTTGCAAGGCGCCAGTCACCCCAATCTGATTCTAATGTTTATGGTGTTCATGCTGGCCGGAGCTTTTGCCAGTGTCTCCAGTGCGATTGGCAGTGTCGATGCAACAGTACAGTTAGGGCTTTCGCTTATTTCACCAGAATTTGTCTTGCCGATGCTGTTTATCATTGCCGCGTTTATTGCAACAGCAATGGGAACATCGATGGGCACCATTGCGGCCTGTGCACCAATCGCCTTTGGTTTTGCCCAAGCTACTGATATTGCGCCAGTCTATGCCATAGGTGCTGTAGTTGGTGGTGCCATGTTTGGCGACAATTTATCGATGATCTCAGATACTACCATTGCTGCAACGCGTAGCCAAAATGTTGAGCTGAGAGATAAGTTTAGAGTCAATGTCTGGATTGCACTTCCTGCGGCTATTATTACCTTATTGGTTTACATTTCGATGAGCCATGAGGCGGAAGCAATTCAATCAACCCCTTATGATCTCTGGCTGATTTTGCCTTATCTGGCTGTGTTTTTCCTCGCTTTTACCCGCCTGCATGTCCTCGCAGTGCTAATGATCGGAGTGATTTTATCAGGGCTAATGGGCTTAATTGAAAAGCCAGATTTTGATGTACTGAAACTGAATAGTGCGATTTATGATGGCTTTGTCAGCATGTTTGAGGTGGCATTACTTTCCATGTTACTCGGTGGGTTATCCACCTTGATGCAAAAAGAAGGTGGTTTGCAGTGGTTGATCCAACGTATCTATGCCATTACAAGGCTATTCAAATTCGGTAAACAACGTGCTGGTGAATTAGGGATTAGTTTCCTAGTCGTATTCTCGAATCTCTTTGTGGCCAATAACACCGTAGCAATTATCTTATCAGGTGATATGGCACGTGAAGTGGCAAGAGAATATGGGGTTGATCCTAAACGCAGTGCGGCTTTACTGGATATTTTTTCTTGTGTAATTCAAGGGATTATCCCCTACGGTGCGCAACTACTGTTGGCCTGTTCGATTGCCAAACTTTCGCCCGTTGAATTGATTGGCAATATCTACTATTGCTGGATTCTTGCGATTTGCGCAGTCCTTGCCATTGTCTTTAATTATCCACGTTTAAAACTGCGCTAAAAAATTTAGATTAATCATTGAATATAGCAACGATTCTTGCATTTTTAATAATTTTTTAATTTAAGCGACAATTTACTATCGTGGCAGGCGACATGGATGTCGCCCGTTGGACTGCGGTAACAAGGATGTACCGTCAGTCCAACAAAGGATTTTTGTTACTTTTCATCCATGAAAAGTAAAGAAGATATTAAAATGATCCGATAATTCAAAAATTAAGTTACCGTAGCCAAAACCCATTTATTAAAAGTTGGTTAGCCATAAAATCTAAAGAGATTTTAAAAACTGCTTGGGAGTAACTCCTGTCCAACGCTTAAATGCCCGCCCAAACGCACTCTGATCAGCATAATTCAGCCGCTCCGCAATCTCAGAAAAAGATTTACCTTGCTGCAAATATAGCTTGCTCTGCTCCAAACGATATTGATCCAGCACATCCTGAAAATTTAACTCATAGGCTTTAAGCTGACGTTGTAGCGTCCGTTCCGAACAATGCAAACGCTTCGCCACATAACTTTGCAACACCTCTTCCTGCTGCAATAAACCTTGCTCGATAAAGCCATGTATTTTTTGACGAAATTTCTGCTGGTGTACCTCAAAAGAACTAACGCTATTCAATGAATGCTGCGCTTGAGTGGATAACACTTGATTCAGTTGCAGATCGGCAGCAATACTTTTTGCCTTCAAAATTTGATTGGAAAAGCAGATGGCATACTGCCCCTGCTGAATCTGAATCGGACAACCATAGAATTTTTCAAAATGATAGAGCGCGGTATGCGGTGCATAGCCAAATTGGATCATCTGCGGTGGCACTAAAGCATCTTGCACAATCGATTGTGAAATTTTAAAGATCAAGGCCAGATTGAGCTCATACATTTCTCGATAATCGCTATAGGATGCACTCCAAACAATTTGAATATATTCAGAAAACTGCTGTACATCGAGTTGTTCTAAATTGGTTTGTTTAAACACTAGAGAATAATAGCGTTGTAATAATTGAAGTGCTTGTTGTAGATCAATACTGGTCGATGCTAAATAGCCCATCAGACCCAAATCTTGTAAATTGGCATGCTCTGCCAAGACCAAAGTAATCGGACGGGTAAAGTGTGCTTGAGCAGCCTGTAACAACAAGGCATAGCGTTCGACATCAAAGTCACGCTCATCGGGATTTTCCAAACAGGCCTGAAAGGATTGCCAAAGTTCAGGTGCAACAACTTTAGACAAATCAATTTGTTCCTGTTGTAAAACACGATTAAACAAACGCAAATATCCAATGATTATTTTAACTGACATACGCCAATCTCATCCTGATCTGTCGTTATTTGTATAAAACTTGGCTGTAACTGTCAAAACATTTCATCGGAGTTTTTCCATACTGAGTGCATGAAGAAAAACAAGGAATCGTCAAAATGAATGCACATGTTTCCTATCAAGTTGATCCCGTGGTCAGAACCAAACTGGACTTCCACCTCGACCAAGCGCCACGCTTCTGGTTTGGGGGTGATCCATTCCGTACTCGTATGTTTGATGCTTTAAGTCTTACCTTCCCTGATGGCGAGCGCTACTTTATTGAATGTGTCCGTTTATTCCGTGACAAAATTGATGATCCAGACTTGCAGGAACGTGTTGCTGATTTTATCCGTCAGGAAGCACAACATGGTATTGCCCATGACAAAATGAACCAAGTCATGAAAGATCAAGGGATGCCTGTAGATCAGTTCACCACGCGTTTAAAGAAAATTTTTAGATTTGAGCTCAAGAATCGCTCTCCACAATACAACATTGCCATGACCGCAGCTGCCGAGCATTTAACTGCACTGATGGCTGATACCTTCTATAGTAAAAAAGAAACTTTGGCTGAGGCTGATCCGTTTGTACGTGCACTCTTTGCTTGGCATGCGATTGAAGAAATGGAGCATCGCGATGTGGCTTTTGATGTGATGCGAGAAGTCGGTGAAGTGCCTGAAGCAACCCGTCGCTTTGCCCTAGTGTTCACAACTGTCATGATGTTTGGCTTTACCTTGTATCGTACTGATGTAATGCTCAAAACCGATGGTTTTAACCTAAGACAACGTTTTGATATGGCACGTAAAGGTTTACCGTGGTTCTTTGGTCGTAATGGTATTTTGACTGCGAAAAGAGCGCAATATAGCGACTGGTTTAAAAAGGATTTCCATCCAAATCAACACCCAGTGATTCGCCAGTATGATGTCTGGATTGATACTTTGGCTAAAACCAATGATCCAATTGCTGCGGGTGAAGCATTCTGGCAAGCAGGACTTTAGTCGATTTGAAATAAAAATTACCTTGCTCTGCTACAAGGTGGTAGAGCAAGGTAATTTGTTAATTTACAAAACGTTTTAAAGCAGCTTCACGAACAAACATTATTGGATCATTGGTAAGCATTTTCAGAATATAAGTTGGCGTTTTTTTATTACATGCTATTCTATGACGAACTTCTTCACTATTGTCTCGGGATAATAAATCAAACAACTCTGGGCTAAGCTTTCTCTTCATCGCAACTGTCGCTCGAACAGATTCATTTTCATCTCTTGCTAGAGTTTCCAATATATTTAATGGAACAGTTTTATTATATGCAACCCATTCTCTCATTTCTGGAAATCTGGAAATGACTTCTATCCAAACAAGGTCAGAAGCATTTTCATAGGCTGCACGCATATATTCATCACGTGTTTCACTATTTCGAAGTAAAATAAATTCCTCTGCTGATTTAATCATTTAAAAATTACTACCCTTCAGCTCTTTCTATGAAATAAAAATCTCAATATTATCTTTATACCTTTCAAACTATGAATAATAAAAAAACATAACTGAATATTACCCCTTTCTAATGTTGTATTATGAAGTCTTGTGAAACAATGCTCCACATGATTAATATTTATACCTACCACCTCATTTCACTATGGCATATTTAATATAAGAAACAGACACATAGTTTAAAACATCACCACTTCGCATAATGCTGTTCTAAAAGACCATATTCATTATCTAATGACACCACTTCAACCTGCTCATGGGCAATGGTGCCACTGACTTTGGCTTGCCATTGATTGAACTGGCTGCCGATCAACCGTAAATTAATATTTTCAAAACGGCACCAGCCTGTTTCCACCATCAAATTCAAACATCCACCCAAAGAACGAATCGACCAAGTGTTTTCATTTTGCTGTTCAAATAAAACATCAGTCAGTGGAAATAAACGACCATTCACCCATAAGGCATTTTCATTACCAAAACTTTCATTGACTCCTGAAGCCAGGTTAAGGCCAATCCGACGGTCCTGCGCATCACGGAACTGACAAGACAACCAAAACCAAGCTGTTTCAGGACGTAGAAAACCACAGGTATCATCCAAAGCCGCAAGGCTATGGGCATTAAATTCAATCTGTTGTCGATCTGGGCTGATAAAGAATCCCTCAACTGCCAATGTGGTTTGCTTCTGGGTATAAGTCCAGCCATTAATTCCCGTCGGGCTACACAAACTTAAGGCATCCGTACCTGCACAAAAAATTCGGGCTTTCAATTGTACTTCACCATGTTTGGTCACTTGAATGTAGCGCACCCCATTGGCATGCTGCATATCGAATTGATAAGCGGATTTTTTAAACGAACTTTGGCTAAATAAGGGTTGCTCATCGAGTTGTGTTTTTAACGCTAAAGGTTGAATCGCATTCCACTCAATCACTTTTTTAGATTGATGGTCGTAGACATAGAAAAAACCATGACCTGCCCAAGATAAATCGACAATCGCAACCCCAATACTGTAATGCTCATGCTGCAAACCACAGAATTTAAATTTTTTATATTTAAGTTGTTTGCGCCAGCCTGTTAGCACCTGCCCATAAGGCGTTTTATAAATATAGTCGTCCAGATTAATCCGCGAAGGGACTTGCTCAAAACGTCCGTAACGCGGTTGACCATTGGCTTGTATCAAATCCATTTTATATTCCATGATTGCTAGGTCGCATCTACGCCCATAATAGACTGTAAGTGATCAAATTTACTACTATTTTTGTGTTGGAAAATTCTACTTACTGCACATTCTTCCACCCAAACTCAAGTTCTGAACAATACTTTTTAGCTCACTATTTCATCAAATATTCATACAGAAGTTTTATTTTAAAAAACAATCTTATACCACTCGATCAAAAACCATGATGACTCAAAGACTATTAAAAGCAAACGTACTCTGTCTCATGATGCTGGCTTTAACAGCTTGTAATGACAATGACGATAATAACGGAACGCCAACAGTTGAACGCAAAAATCAAAATATCAACATCCTTGCGTTCAACGACTTTCACGGTAATTTAGAACCACCAAAACGTTTTATTGAAGCAGATGATCCAAGTGATAACAGTAAAACAGTGCGTATTCCTGTTGGTGGGGTCAGTTATTTTGCCGATGCCATTAAAAAACTACGTGCGCAATATCCAAACAATGCTGTCGTTTCAGCGGGTGACTTAATTAGCGCCTCTCCACTCACTTCATCGCTGTTCTTGGATGAGCCAACCATTGAAACCATGAATGACATTCAGATTGATTTCAACGCGGTTGGTAATCATGAATTTGACCGTGGAACCGATGAATTACGTCGTTTGCAAAATGGTGGCTGTCAGCAATATACCAGCGCCAAACCTTGTCAAATCAATCCAAAGTTTGAGGGGGCCAAATTTAATTTTCTGGCCGCCAATGTCTCGATGAAGGCTGATCCAAACAAAACCTTATTCCCTGCTTATAAAGTCAAAACCTACGGCGGCATTCCTGTTGCCTTTATTGGGATGACCCTAAAAGCGACACCAAGCATCGTATCCGCGGCGGGCATCAAAGATGTCGATTTCCATGATGAAGCGGATACGGTCAATGCCTTGATTCCTGAGTTAAAAAAACAAGGCATTGAAGCGATTGTGGTGGTGGTGCATGAAGGTGTTGCACCAAGTACTAAATTTAATAAGAAAACTTGTGATGGTCTCAGTGGCCCATTACTCGGTATCCTCGATCGTTTAGATCCTGCGGTTGATGTGGTGGTTTCTGGTCATACGCACCAATCTTATATTTGTGATTACTCAACCAAGAATCCACAAAAACCGTTCTTACTGACTTCTGCGGGACAATATGGCACTGCGATTACCAACATCCAATTAGAACTGGATGGCAAAACGGGTAATGTCATTAAAAAGGATGCCAAACAAGTTCCGATTCAAAGTGAAGCATATACATCTGGCTCAACCACAGTGAACTTAACTGATCTATATGAGAAGTTTAATAAAACGCCAAGCATTGAAGCGATCCTTGATAAATATCGCCAAGCTGTCACCACCATTTCCGCCCGTGTCGTCGGTACAGCCAATGCTGTGATTAATCGTAATGCCACCGAAAGCGGTGAAAGCCCACTTGGTAATTTAATTGCCGATGCGCAACAAGCCATGGCACTAGCAGCAAGTAATCAAGGCTCTGACTTTACCCTGATGAATCCAGGTGGTGTTCGTGCCGATTTATTGGTGAATAGCAGCAATCAGATCACCTTTGGTGATGTCTTTACCGTACAGCCTTTTGGCAACTCAATTGTGACGCTAAGCCTAACGGGTAAACAAATTCGTGATGTCTTGGAACAACAATGGTCGGGCGCAAACGCAGCTACAGTTCGTATCTTACAGCCATCCAAAGAGTTCAGTTATTCGTATAAGAAAGACAACTCGACTTCACTACGCGCCAGTAATATCTTGGTGGCAGGACAAGCATTGGATGAAAGCAAGGTTTACCGTGTGACGGTAAACAGCTTCCTTGCTGACGGCGGTGATAACTTCACTGTATTAAAAGAAGGTAAAAATCCAATCGGTGGTGGTCAAGACATTGATGCTTTAGAAAAATATGTCGTACAGCATTCACCACTCAATGCACCTAAAACCGATCGAATCAAACTGGTTCCTTAACTACTATACGCAATAAAAAAACAGGGAAGCAATTGCTTCCCTGTTTTCATTTTATCTGTCGACTAATCCAAAGTCAGATAAGTATTTTCCCAAATAGTAGGGCTAAACTCACCTTGAATTAAATGGATATAACGTCCTGCAACATGATCAATTGGAATACAATCATCGACATCGACCACACGATCGGTATGCGGTTTATGCCAATCTTGTTCGATAAATTGTTTACCCAACTGTTTTGCAATCCCTACATCTGGTGCAAGCACCAAATGGTAGCTATGTAATTCACCAAAAGTGTTAAGTGAATATCCACCTAGGTTAATCAAATATAATTTTTCATCCAAAGCCGACGGTGCGGCATCGGAAAACTGAATTTGATAATTCACGCCTTGTGATTGAACACCTGAAATCTGTGCCCAAGCATCGATATGTAAGCCTTTCGACTCACCAAACCAAGTCTGTTTGAGCTGAGGGATGACTTCAGACAATGATTCACCTATTGCCATTACCACATCATGAACTTCGGTATTGGCTCTAGCATGCCGGCCACCCAACATCACCATAAACAAACTTGGCATTTTGAAAACTTACATCTCAACCATTTCAACGCCATCAATACGCGCAACCGTCATCAAGTCTTTATCACCACGACCTGAAACCGTTGCAATAATGATTTGATCTTTCGACATGGTTGGCGCGAGTTTAGTGACGTAAGCCATCGCATGCGAGCTTTCAAGCGCAGGAATAATCCCTTCGATTTGAGTGAGATCACGGAAACCCTGTAATGCTTCATCATCATTGATTGGCACATATTCAACACGGTTCATGTCTTTCAGGAAACTATGCTCAGGACCAACACCTGGATAGTCCAAACCAGCAGAAATACTATGAGTTTCGATGATCTGGCCTTGTTCATCCGACATCAAATAAGTACGGTTACCATGTAATACACCCACATGACCTGCATTTAAGGGCGCAGAGTGTTTACCTGTTTCAATGCCATAGCCTGCGGCTTCGACACCGTACATTTTCACATCTTGATCATTCAGGAATGGATAGAACAAGCCCATCGCATTTGAACCACCGCCTACACAAGCCACTAAAGCATCTGGCAAACGCCCTGCTTGTTGTTGGATTTGTTGGCGAGCTTCGCGACCAATAATCGACTGGAAATCACGAACCAACTGCGGATATGGATGTGGACCTGCAACAGTACCAATCACATAATAGGTGCTATCAACATTAGTCACCCAATCACGCATCGCTTCGTTCATGGCATCTTTCAATGTTTTTGAACCACTTTGCACAGGCACTACTGTTGCACCCAACAAACGCATACGGTAGACATTCATAGCCTGACGTTTCACGTCTTCAGCACCCATGTACACCACACATTCCATACCCAGACGTGCTGCAATGGTAGCCGTCGCCACACCATGCTGACCCGCGCCTGTTTCGGCGATAATACGCTTTTTACCCGACAGCTTTGCCAATAAAGCCTGACCAATGGTGTTGTTCACTTTATGCGAACCAGTGTGGTTTAAGTCTTCGCGTTTCAGGTAAATTTGCGCACCGCCGAGGTGCTGAGACCATCGTTCGGCATAATAAAGTGGGCTAGGACGACCAACATAGAACGCAAGATCACGATCAAACTCTGCTAAAAACTGTGCATCATTTTTCATACGACCATAAAGACTTTCGAGGTCTTCAAGTGCAGCCATCAGCGTTTCTGATACAAAACGTCCACCATGAATACCGAAATGCCCTTGAGCATCCGGAAACTGGGTGTAGTCAATCACTTGATTTTTTTGACTAGGGCTTTGCTGATCCACGTTGGACTCCTTGCATAAATTTTTCAATCAGTTGTTGGTCTTTTATACCTTTTGCGGACTCAACGCCTCCGCTGACATCTACAGCAAATGCCGCTGTAGTATCAATAGCTTCACTGACATTTTCAGGGGTCAAGCCACCTGCCAAAATGAGTGGAATATCTAGTTGGGGAAATTGGGTCCAGTCAAAACTATGTCCTGTACCGCCTTTCAGTTCAGGATGCCATGCATCCAACAGCACTGCACTGGCTCCCGCTGCTTGATAACGCTGGATTTCAGTCACAACATCTAAATCGGGTTTGACTTGAATGGCCTTATACCAACGGCGTTTACAGTGTGTTGCAATTAATTGACATTGTTCTGGCGTTTCATCGCCATGTAGTTGTAATACATCTAAAGGAACGGAATCAAGCACCGTTTGAATTTCTTCAGCATTGGCATTTACAAATAAGCCGACCAACTGCACATAAGGTGGTACCAGCTTTGCCAAGCTTTCGGCCTGCTCAATACTGACATGTCGTGGGCTGGGTGGGAAAAATACAAAACCAATCGCATCTGCACCTGATTCTACAACGGCGTGGATATCTTGTGCTCGGGTAATTCCACAAATCTTGGCACGAGTTCGCATTTGGCTTTGACGCATGAGCTGTCCAATTTAAACTGAATATTTTTGAAACTCTCGCATTGTAATGCAATTTGACTTGCTTTGGGCAAAGTTCATTCGGAAATGCAATTGTTTAAAAAACGTTAACACTTTATACTTTGCGTAATCTTGCAACAAGTCTAAAGCAAATTCTTTTGTTTATAGGGAAGTTGGTGTAAGTCCAACACTGCCCTCGCAACGGTAACACCGAATCACTCATCTCAGCTCAACGCCAAATCACTGCATCGGTATGATGTGGGAAGATGATGAGTAACATCATTCATTTGATGATTATAGTGAAGTCCGGAGACCTGCTTGTTGTTTATTTCCACATTATCATTCACGACGGGTGAATGTCTGGAGCGACATCATGTCTACTGTTTTTCAACCGACTCGTTTAGTTGGTGCTATCGCTATTGCGATGGGGTTTTCTTCACCTGCTTTTGCTCAAGATCAATCCAGCGATAAAACTGCGACGCTAGATACGATTGTTGTGACGGCATCTCGTACTGAACAAAAAATCAATGAAGTTCCTGCGCGAATCAATATTATTGAACCGAAAATTCTTGAGCAGTCACCAATCGCTTCGTTACCCCAATTATTACAAACCGATGCTTCTATCAATATGGTACAAAGCGGTGGCTATGGCCAGACAGCTTCTATCTTCCTGCGTGGCGGTAATTCAAACCAAACGCTTGTTTTAAGAGACGGTGTCCGCCTCAATTCAGCAACTTCTGGTACAGCCTCTTTACCATTTATTGATACAACTGATATTAAGCAGATCGAAGTATTAAAAGGTCCTGCATCAGTTTTATATGGGACTGATGCAATCTCAGGCGTAGTTCAACTTATTTCTAAAACACCAGAAAAAACCTCTGCATTTGTAACAGGTGAAATAGGTGAAAATAAAACCTATAAATCTGTAGTCGGTGCAGATCTGGCTGAAAATGGTTTCTATGCACAAATTCGTGGGCAACGCCTTGAAACGGATGGGACACCTGTAAAAGAGATAAAAAATGCAGCCGATGCCTCATTTGATCAAAAGGGCTATAGTGCAAAATTTGGCGTTGATAAAGAGCAATATGCGGCTTCGGTTGATTATAGTGAGAACCAAGGTTCTAGCGATTACGATAGCTCTGGCAAATTCGTTTCTCAAGATTTTAAAAATGAAATCATTAACGTCAAAGGACGTTTAAATATTCTTGATAATTTAGCTGTACATGCCCGTTTCTCTCAATTTAAAGATGAATTAGATCAAAATAATTCAATAGATTTTGTGCATAGTAAAACGCAAGAATCTGAAATCTATGGTCAATGGGGCTTTACACCAAGTCAAAAGCTTCTCGTTGGTGTAACACACCGAAATATTGATGGTGATGTGATTTCCTATGGCACACCATATCAAGAGGATATTGATTCAACAGGTTATTATATCCAGCACAAATATGATCAAGCAGGATTAAACACCCAAGTTGGTATCCGTGTAGAAGACAATGAAAAATTCGGTACACATACCGTTGCTCAAGGATCTGTTCGTTATCAATTGCTACCTTTAACTAGTATTTATGCAAATATTGGTTCAGCTTTTAAAGCTCCAACACTCAATGATATGTATGCTTATGGTGGCAACCCAGACCTTAAACCAGAAGAAAGCTTGTCTTATGAAATCGGCCTAGACCAAAAACTGGCTTACAATATTTCAACTGGTTTATCTCTCTATACTACAGAAGTAGATAATCTCATTGCTTTTGATGGCGTTCTGAATCAAATGAGTAACGTTGAAAAAGCTAAAATGGAAGGTAGTGAGCTGTATGTGAAATGGCAAGGTGAAAACCTGTTTACTAATTTAAGTTATAACTATGTTCGCGCTAAAGACAAGAAAAATGACGAAGATTTAAGTCGTCGTCCTCGTCAAAATATTGCTTTGACTGCAGGTTGGACCGATGAACAATATACCTTCTCGACTACAATGTTAGCGAATGGTGATTACGACAACAGTGCTTTTGACAATGTTCAAATCCCTGGACACTTCCGTGTAGACATGCATGGACAATACAAAGTGAATAAAAATGTAGATGTTTTTGCGAACATCCAAAATGTAGGTGATTCAAAATATCGTACCGCTTATGGTAGTGGTAGTTACTACATCAACGGTGGTCGCCTAGCCTCTGCAGGTGTCACATTCCGTTATTAATCGCGTGATAAAATAATAAAAAATATTTTCTTAACTCCAGTTTCGGGGTAATGTTCTGACCGACATTATCCCCTTTTTATTTTCAGGATCAGAGAAACAGAACTATGGGACATCGTTTAAGTAAAATCTATACACGTACAGGTGACTCAGGCACAACAGGTCTGGGAGATGGCTCACGTGTTGCTAAAGATGATTTACGTATTGCCGCTTTGGGTGATGTCGATGAACTCAATGCAACCATTGGCTTACTTCGTGCACAAATCAGTGCCAGCACAGTTGAAAATAAAGCACACTGGGATAAAAGCTTAAGTCTGATTCAACACTGGTTGTTCGATTTAGGGGGTGAAGTGTGTATTCCAAATTATCACCTACTACAACCTGTATGCATCGAGTTCCTCGAAAAAGAAATCGATCACATGAATGAATCTTTGCCGATGTTAAAAGATTTTATTTTGCCATCAGGCACTTTAGCTTGTAGTTATGCACATCAAGCTCGTGCAGTCTGTCGTCGTGCAGAACGTGCTTTATTGTCAGTACATAATCGTGACCGAAACATCCAAGCAACCGCATTACAATTACTGAATCGCTTATCGGACTGGTTATTCGTTGCTTCACGTGCATTACAACGTGCTGAAGGTGGTAGCGAAGTGCTGTGGCAAAAAAATATTAACGACAGTATCGATCAAGCATAACTTTTCAATAGGCAGAGAAAAATGCGAATTATTGGTCATCGTGGTGCGCGTGGTGAAGCCCCTGAAAATACCTTAGGCGGTTTTCGTTATCTGCATGATTTAGGCGTACGTGGTGTTGAATTTGATGTCCGCCAACTGAAAGATGATCAACTGGTCGTGATCCATGATGATGATTTTGTGCGCACTGCTGGTCGTTCACAACAGGTTGAAAGCTGCAATTTATTAGAAGCTCAGCAATTCGATCATCGCCATCAATGGCAGGCATGGGCATTTGAAGAATACACACCAAGCCTACCGCATGTTTTGGATTGTTTAACCGATTTTGAGCATATCGAAGTTGAAATTAAGGCTGTTGCAGATGAAACTGCGGCTGAGCGTTTGGTCTATCAACTGCATCAAGATTTAAAAGGGTTTGAGAAGAGCGCAACCATTACCAGTTTTGATGTCAAAATTTTGGCAGCCTTACAACAACATCAGAGTTCATTTAAACGTGGGCTGTTGGTGGAAATCCCAATTGGTGAATATGCAATAGAACTTGCCCAGCAATATGGCTGCAGTCAAATTGGCTGGGGAGATGCCTTGGCGACAGATGAAATTATTCAACGGACTCAACAAGCGAATATTGAGATTAGTGTCTGGACGGTGAATGAAGTTGAACGTGCCAAGCATCTTCAACAGTTGGGCATCCAAGGTTTGATTACCGATGTACCCACCACGATGTTGCAGCATTTGATGTAAGCAAAAGGCGGAATAAATTCCGCCTTTTTTTATTTTACTTTTTACGTTGCGCCTGAATAAGACGTTGCCCTTTTGCATCTAATAAATATAAGTTTGCGCCATCCAACTGGAAGCGCTCAACCCGTTGAATCGAATCCATCAAGTCAGCTTCTTGCGCTAACGCGCGGTTACAGCTCTGATGTTGTGCCATTACATCAAAATCCAGTTTACGTTGGGTGAAATCGTATTTATAACGACCATAAATATTGTTGCACCCAGTATGCCCTGTCACCATTTTTGAAACAGAGTTAAGCAAGAAGCTTGGATACTGGTTAAAGAACAATGCCCGCTTGCCTTGAATCGTTGTAATCTGCCATTCGATATCCTGAACGCCATCTGTACTCTTACGTACTTGCATTGCCGGTGGCTGAGTTACTCGCTTGGGCTGCAAGGTGTTTTTTTGCACAGGTTTTGGCTGACTTTGGCATGCTGCAAGCATAACTGCAGCAGAGAATATTAAAGTTTTGTTAAAAAATGCCTTCAAAGAAAAAATGGGATTTTTCATGGTAATTTGCTCAGACATTGATTTATTTCACCTTTTAATTCATTGATTAATTTTACAAATGAATTCTGTTACTGTTCTTTCGATACAACTGTAGAATAATGCTAGTGCTAATTGATTTGGACATGCTAATATCAGTGATAAAATAGCAATATATCGTCATGATTGGTTTTGCTATCTCGTTTAGTTTTATTATCTTGTGCAAACAAGGTTTTTAGGAGCGCTGACGGATATGACTTCCGCCCCACTCAAAAAAGCACCCATTAACTGGACTGCTAGCATTACCTTAATTGGAACACCAATTCTTGCTGCTATATTAATTCCTTTGTACGCCTATTATTATGATTTTAGTGTAAGTGCATGGGTGAGTATGATTTTCCTATTGGCACTCAGTAGCCTAGGAATTACAGCAGGTTATCACCGTCTATGGGCACATCGTGCTTATGAAGCGGCATTACCGCTTAAAATCTTACTCATGATTGGCGGCACCTTTGCTGTTCAAAACAGTATTTTATTCTGGGCTTCAGGTCACCGTACCCATCACCGCCATGTCGATGATGTTGATGAAGATCCGTATTCAATCAAACGTGGCTTTTGGTATGCCCATCTAGGTTGGATGATTCGCGATCATTCCCCATCTAAACCAGATTTTAAAAATGCTCCTGATTTGCTCAATGACAAATTAGTGATGTTTCAACACAACTACTATGTGCCAATGGTGATCGCAGTTCACGTTGGTGTATTAGGCTTGATTGGTTGGGCGACAGGCGATATCTGGGGTGTAATTTTACTTGGTGGTTTATTACGTTTGATCATCAGCCATCATGTCACCTTCTTTATCAACTCACTGTGTCATATGTGGGGTAAACGTCCTTATACTGATGAAAATACGGCGCGAGACAACTTCGTGTTAGCTATTTTCACTTGGGGTGAGGGTTATCATAACTACCACCACATTTTCCAATACGATTACCGTAATGGTGTGAAATGGTGGCAATATGACCCAACCAAATGGTTGATCTGGACCAGCTCTAAACTTGGTTTAGCAAAAAACCTACGTCGTATTCCTAGCTTTAATATCAAAAAAGCAGAGCTTGCGATGAAGTTCAAATATGCGGAACGTGACTTGGCGATTTATGGTCATGATGTCAATACTGACATCGTGCAAATGAAACAACGTATTGCACAAGAATATGAAGCTTTCACCCATACTTTAAATGATTGGGCTAAGCTAAAAGAACAAGAGCTTCAAGCGAAAAAAGCAGCGATGGCTGAGAAAATTCATCAGATGGATCACAAACTGAAAGTTGATTTCCAACTGCTTGAACATCGCTTAAGTCACCATCGTGAATGTTTAGAAACCTTGATGCGTAATATCAAAAAAGCGCCAGTTTCTGAATAACGAAATACCTACCGAAAATGGTCTCAAGAGAGGCCATTTTTTATGCCTGTTCATCTACCTTTCCCCTTCCTTAGGATTCCCCATTTCACACTAATTTTTGCTATAGTCATGATTCAGCTCTCTCTGATGTTTCAGTTATGCAATTCAATCCCCGCTATGCTTCCCTCAATCCTAAGCTCTATCACCAACAGCAGCCAAGTCCATTGCGTGGTGCCAAAGCAGGTCATTTCAATGAAGCTTTAGCAGATGAATTGCAATGGAGCGAAGAAGATAAAGCCAACTGGGTTGAAATTTGTAGCGGACAAAAAACCTTTGCTGAATTCACCCCACTCGCTATGGTTTATGCAGGCCATCAGTTTGGACAATGGGCTGGACAACTCGGTGATGGCCGCGGTTTGTTGATCGGGCAAATCCTAAATAAACAAGGTGAAACGATTGATCTACATCTCAAAGGTGCAGGTTCAACCCCCTACTCGCGCATGGGCGATGGACGTGCAGTCCTACGTTCAGTGATTCGTGAATATTTGGCGGGTCATGCATTGAATGCCCTTGGTGTTGCATCGAGTCATGCTGTTGGTTTTACCAGCTCAACTCAAGGCGTACAGCGTGAAACCTTAGAGCTAGGTGCGATGCTGTTGCGTACTTCCGAATGCCATATTCGTTTAGGGCATTTCGAGTGGATCAATCAATATGCACCTGAACTTTTATCAAAATTCACCCAGAAATGTATTGAATGGCATTATCCAGAATGCCTGAAAGCTGAAAATCCAATTCTGGCTTTTGCAGAAGCGGTGATTGAGAGAACCGCGATTATGATTGCTAAATGGCAATTGGTTGGCTTTGCGCATGGGGTGATGAATACCGATAATTTAAATATTACTGGTTCAACACTCGACTTCGGACCTTACGGTTTTATGGAACGTTTCCGCCCGAATTGGATTAACAACCACTCAGACTATCAAGGGCGTTATACCTATCAAAATCAGCCGAGTATTGGTCATTGGAATCTTTGGACATGGCTGAATAATTTAATTCCATTAGCAAACGCAGAAAATAAAGAACAGTTCAAACTCGATCTAGCAGCATGTTTAGAAAAATTTGAGCCGACCTTCTTACAATACTATGGTCAGGGCTTATGTCAAAAAATGGGACTGCCGCATTTCCATAAAGATAGTCTGGATTGCAGCTTTGCCTTTCTTGGTATTTTGCAAACAGAGCAGCTAGATTACACACAAAGTTTTCTTCGTTTGCAGCAACAAGATTACAAAGCATTAAGAGATGACTGTATTCATATACAACAGTTTGATGACTTCCTAACACGCTATCAAAATATCCGACAACATCAAGATACTGATGCCTTGGATGAGATCATGCAGCAGGTCAATCCACAGTATATTCTGCGCAATCATATGGCGCAGAAAGCCATTGAACTTGCGGAACGTGGTGACTTTAATGAGGTTGATCGTTTGTTTAAACTTCTGAATCAACCCTATCAAAAACAATCTGATTTAGAAACTGAACAGGATACTGGGCCATTACCAAGTGATGTACCAGAGGTAATGGTGAGCTGTTCATCTTAATTTTGAGTCGTTATGATTCACTTGTGTCGCTATTGCGGCTCAAGTGAGTTACTTATTTTAAAAGAAGAAAATAATGAAAACTGGATTGATTGCTGGATGTGTTGTTTTAATCATTTTATTGGCACTGGCTTATTTCCAGTATGGTAAGTTCATCCCAACATTAGGATCGACACATCAGCCTCTATCAGCCCGTGAAATACAACAGCTTCAACAAAACAAACCTGTGACTTCAATTGAAGTGTTTAAAAGCCAGCGTATTCTGCAATTAAAACATCAACAAGAGGTCATTCGCAGCTATCCGATGCGCTTAGGCTTTGATCCAATCGGACACAAACAGTTTGAAGGTGATGGTAAAACACCTGAGGGAACTTATTCTATTGATTGGCGGAATCCTCAAAGTGCTTACTATAAGTCTTTGCACATCTCCTACCCCAATAAAACTGATACGACCTATGCCCAACAGCATAATCGTTCTGCGGGTGGCGATGTGATGATTCATGGCACTGTACCAACACGGGCAACATCCCTTCCTGCAAGCGCAAGCTATATGCCACGTAAGGACTGGACACTGGGTTGTATTGCAGTAACCAACTCAGATATGGATGAGATATGGCAATTGGTCACGGATCATACGCCTATTATCATTCACCCATAACGGGATAGCACTCAAGCGTGTTTGCGGATAAAGGCGGTGATCAAACCGAGCAAGGCTTATTCAGGGGATAGGTTTCCAATCCAGAAACAATCTCATTACCGCAATCTAGCTCATCACAAGTTATTGTAAAGTAATGTAATCTTATTTTTCGCAGAATCTAGTGATGGTTCACTTAAAACTAGAAAAGAAGATAATTTCTACAAAACCGTTAAGAAACTATCCACATTTTCTGTGGATAACGCTGTGGTTATCCACAGGATAAAACTTTTTGCAGTGCTCCACCCCTTACCATCATCAAAACTCATCTCATGCCAGCCTCTCTATCCGAAGGAAAAGAGACGAACTCATCTGTAGAAACTGTTCCATATTTTCTTGGATATGAGCTGCGACTAAAGCAGCGCAAGGGGTAGCCACAGGATAACAGTTTTTGTAATACGTCATCCCTTATCATCATCAAGATCCATCTAATTTCAGCTTCTCTATCTGAAGGAAAAGAGAGGAGTAATCTAAGTTCGACGAGAAATATGATACTCGGAAACGTCATCTACAACCTGCGCGATGTTAGCATGGTAATGTTTTTGCAATATATTTTAATAATTCCAAGAACAGAACAGGTTTTGTAGATGCCAATGGTTTTGCCTACTTTTGCCAAAACAAAAGTAGGGCGAGCCTGAACAAATTAAAGCGATTGAAGCTTTATAACCTGCAAGACATAGTGGCTGATCCTGAAATTAGTTAAAAGCCTAGTAAGACTCCACCAAGATAATTATTTTTCAATAAGTAAGAGGCATACTTACTTAAATTAAAATCAGATCAATGATTTACTCATCTGGATATTCAAACCTATAACCCACACCATAAACTGCCTGAATCCACTCATGACGATTACCTGTATCTGCCGCTTCTGTAATCTTACGGCGCAGGTTTTTAATATGACTATCAATCACACGATCGGCAACATCGAAGCTATCAGGATTAATGTGATCAAGTAATTGTGCACGAGAATAAACTTGACCTAAGTGCTCCAAGAACAACTCTAATAACCGAAACTCAGTCGGTGTCAAAGTCAATGCTTTTTGTTGATACCAAATCCGTTGCTGTGCTTTATCAATACGGAATAAATCATTCTGTTCAGGCTCAGCCTTACGTTCCAAACGACGCAAAACAGCTTGTACACGGGCAACCAGTTCTTTTGGACTAAACGGCTTACAGATATAGTCATCTGCACCCATGTTCAAACCTAACACACGGTCAATTTCTTCAGTCCGTGCCGTCACCATAATGATCGGTAGGTCAGACTGTTCACGAACTTTACGGCAAATGGTCAAACCATCCATACGCGGAACCATCAAGTCCAAAATCATCAAACTTGGTTTACGTTGCTGAAACTGGGTATATGCATCTTGACCATCATGAAACATACTGACTTCAAACCCAGCCGCTTCTAAATAGTCACGAACCAACTGTGCGAGTTCAACTTCATCTTCAACCAACATAATATGTTTCATGGTCTTCATCCTATCCATCATCCCCCACCAAAGAGGATTTAAAAGTTATTTAATCTGTTTTGGGAAAGTCAGTACACAACGCAACCCACCTAATGGTGAATGGTCGAAAGTCAGTGAACCACCTAAAGCTTGTGCCAGTTTACATGATAAGGCTAAGCCTAAACCTGTACCGCCAGTACTACGTGTACGCGAATCATCGACACGATAGAAGCGTTCACCTAAACGTGCCAGTTGCTCATCATTTACACCCAATGGACTATCATCCACATACATTATCCATTGTTGCTCATTTTGTTGAGTGTGAATCTGTATTTTTCCGCCTTGCTCGGTATAACGAACACAGTTACCCAGCAAATTGACAATAATCTGTTTAAAGCGATCCCGATCTAAAGATAGGATTGCCCCTTCTCCAGACAATGTCACCTCAAGCTGGTTTTGCTCAAATGTAGATCTAAAGTTTTCAACTTCTTGTAGGACGACATCCCACGGATTAACATCTGCAAAATAGCATTTCAACTGTTGTGCATCTGCCTGTGCTAAATCAGCCAAATCCTGTGTCAACTTCTTCAAACTACTCACTTGACGCATCATGGCATCAAGATGCTCTGGTGTCGCTTTACGAATTCCATCCTGCATCGCCTCAATCTGAGCCTGTAATACAGCCAATGGTGTTTTCAATTCATGCGAGGTGTCAGATACCCATTGACGGCGTGATTCTTCATGGTGATGCAAGATATCAGCCAAATGGTTGAGCTGATTGGACAAATCACCAAGTTCATCGTTACGACGGATCTTCACTTGATGCTGGTAATTACCACGCGTGAGTTCGCGAGTTGCATTCAGCAAACGTTGAATTGGTTTTTTAAAATAAGTTGCCATCAACAAAGCTGCAACTAGACTCGAAAGTACCGTTAACGCATAGACCAAAAGTAAATAACGTTTTTGATTACTAAAGAAATTAATACTAGATGCATCATCCTGATCTAAAACAGGTTTTAATCCTAAATAGCCAACCACCTTTTGCCCTACAATAATGGGGCGGAAAGCAATTTGATCTGTTGCAGGTTCACCTACAATAAACTGCTGCTTTTCATCATACAAAGATAAACGCGAGCTTAGACCTAAACGGTCAGGGATCGAAACAAAACGCTTTTTACCATGCTCAGCAGGTGTATTCAGTTTGGTTTCCTGCTTACCGTCATTACTCTCTTTCTTTAAACGGAATTGACTTTGACTTAAGGGAAAACGTAAACCTTCAAATGGTTGGTATTCTGAAGGTAAATTCTGTTTAAGAATTTTTAATTCTTCATCATTAAAGATTTGGCGATTTTTGATTTCGACATTATTTTGCGCCAATGTTGGAGATAAACTTAACAGGGTATGGTCATTAAAATAACGTTGCTGTAAAGCAATATCATACTGACGACGCAACCACCATTGTGACAATCGATCATAGTCATCAGGAGCTGCACTGCCCTCAATTTGTAAAATTTGTGCCTGAATCGCATTACCCCAGTCATGGTAAACCGTATAGACATTGCCTAAGTTGGCAATCAAACGGTCCAATTTCTGCATTTCTACATCGGCCACATAACGTGCAAAGTTCTTTTGCATGGTCCAATGCAAGACCCCCAGGCTAATCGTAGCGATCAACAAGGTCGTGAGTAATACCGTTAAAAACAAGCGTAAAGCTAAAGGCACGCGACGAACATTCAAAAGCTGAGTCTCAATAGTGTTCTATTTGTGGATTGTAACCAACATGGTCGAAAAAAACTCTCCATTGTTTCTTCATCTTTATTATCTAATCTTTAACCATCAAATCAACACTGATCATGCTGGATAAAACAATGAACAAGACAAAAATCGCAATGATGACCACACTACTCGGTTCTGTTTTAGGTTTAGCTGCCTGTCAATCGACAACGCCAGCAGAACAGTCGATGAACCGTGACCACCACCGTCATAATATGCAACGTGCGCCACTAACACCAGAGCAACGTGCTGAATGGCAGGCCAAACGAGAACAACGTTTAGAGCAGCGCGAACAAATGCGTCAGGAACATCAAGCGCAACGTGCTCAGATTGAACAAGCTTGCCAAGGGAAACGTATTGGTGATCGTGTGAATATTCAGTGGAATAAGCGTGTAATTGAAGGCACTTGTGAAGTTCGCTTTACCCCAGACAAATCACAACTCAAGCGTCAAGCTAACGCAACTACTTAATTCCCCTCTTCCTCATCGGCGCTTCTAAAGCGCCTTTTTTTATGGCCAAGGAGTGTTCATTTTAAATTACACAGCTGCTTACGATTTTAGATCGGCAGTTTAACTCAAAAGTCTGAAAACCACCTACAATCTATACGCTTAAGCAGATTGAACCATAAACTTTGACTTAGCAGTCACTAAGAAATGACCTGCAAAAGCTTGTACCGAACTATAACTTGTTGCACGATTAGCAGTACAAAATGGTGCTGTTGGGCACATTTATCATTGACTAAGATTATAACTCTGGTTTAACCAGTATTGAGGAACCCGCTATGCCACAATACAAAGCACCCTTACGTGATATGCAGTTCGTATTGCACGAATTATTAAATGCTGAAGCACATTACGCGAAACTTCCTGCATTTCAAGACACTGTAAGCCGTGAATTGGTTGATCAATATTTAGAAGCAGCGGCTGATTTCTGCGAAAACGAACTTTCTCCTTTAAACCAAGTCGGCGACCGTGAAGGTTGTACTTGGAATGACGGTGTTGTAACAACGCCTACAGGCTTTAAAGAAGCGTATCAAAAATATATCGAACTTGGCTTCCCATCTCTTTCTGCTGATGAAGAATTTGGCGGTCAAGCATTACCAAACTCTTTAGGGATTTCTATCTCTGAAATGGTCGGTACTGCAAACTGGTCATGGGGCATGTACCCTGGTCTTTCTCACGGTGCTGTTCGTACTTTAGAACATCACGGTTCTGATGAGCAAAAGAACACTTACTTGCCAAACCTTGTTTCAGGTGTTTGGACAGGTACGATGTGCTTAACTGAATCTCATGCAGGTTCTGACTTAGGTATCATCCGTTCTAAAGCAGAACCAAATGCTGACGGTAGTTACGCGATCTCTGGCGAGAAAATCTTTATCTCTGCTGGTGAACATGACATGGCTGAGAACATCATCCATATCGTACTTGCGCGTTTACCAGGTGCACCAAAAGGCACTAAAGGGATCTCTTTATTCATCGTACCTAAGTTCCACGTCAATGCTGATGGTTCAGTTGGCGAGCGTAATGCAGTGCGTTGTGGTTCAATCGAGCACAAAATGGGTATCCATGGTAACGCAACTTGTGTCATTAACTTTGACCAAGCAAAAGGTTACTTGATCGGACCTGAAAACCGTGGCTTAAACTGCATGTTCACATTCATGAACACAGCACGTATTGGTACAGCGGTTCAAGGTTTATCTGCATCTGAATCTTCTTTCCAAGGCGCTTTAGCGTATGCGAAAGATCGTTTGGCCATGCGTTCTCTTTCTGGTCCTAAAGCACCTGAAAAAGAAGCAGACCCAATTATTGTTCACCCTGCTGTTCGTAACATGCTTTTAACGCAAAAATCATTTGCTGAAGGCGGTCGTGCGTTGGTTTACTTATTGGCTCAATATGCAGATATCGTTGAAAAAGGCGAAACTGAAGAAGAGCGTAAGTTTGCTGATAACATCTTGTCTTTGTTAACACCAATTGCAAAAGCATTCTTAACTGAAACAGGTTCTGAATCTGCGAAGCACGGTGTACAAGTATTTGGTGGTCACGGCTTTATTTCTGAACACGGTATGGAACAAATCGTACGTGATACACGTATTGCTTGCTTATACGAAGGTACAACTGAGATTCAAGCACTTGACTTGTTAGGTCGTAAAGTCTTGCAAACTCAAGGTGCAATGTTGAAAGACTTCACCAAGATTATCCATAAATTTGTTGAAGCAAACAAAGACAATGCTGCAATGCAAGAGTTCATTGCGCCATTGGCTGCTGCAAACAAAGAATGGGGCGATATCACCATGCAAATCGGTATGCGTGCAATGCAAAACCCAGATGAAGTTGGTGCAGCTGCGGTTGACTACTTATACTTCTCTGGTTATGTAACGCTTGCTTACTTATGGGCACGTATGGCGCTTGTTGCTCAAGAGAAATTAGCTGAAGGTTCAACTGAAGTTGACTTCTACAATGCAAAAGTGACCACTGCTCGCTTCTACTTCAAGAAGATCTTGCCACGTGTTCGCTCACATGTAGACGTACTTTCAACTGGCGTTGCGCCATTGTTTGAACTTGATGCGGAACACTTCGCTTTCTAAACATAGTTTAGAATGAGATGCAACGTTCATCACAGAAAAAGGACTGGTCAGTTTTGACCGTCCTTTTTTTGTTTAATCAATGCTAAATTTACACTATTCAATTTATTTGTTCGTTTTATTTGATCACTTTGCACATGAAACTGTGCGTAGAAGGGAACGATTATGCCAATTTACAATGCTCCTCTAGCAGACATGAAATTCATCTTAAATGATGTATTTAAAGCAGAACAATTTTGGCAGTCTAATGAGAAACTGGCTCATGTAGATGCTGCAACAGCTGAAGCAATTTTAGAAGAAATGGCGAAGTTTGCCCAAAACGTGACACATCCGTTAAACCGTACGGGTGATGAAGAAGGCGCACGTTGGGAAAATGGCGAAGTTTTCACTCCAGCAGGTTTCAAAGAAGCATTCCGTCAATACGCTGATGGCGGTTGGATCGGCTTAGGTGCTGATGAAGAATGGGGCGGTCAGGCAATGCCAAAAATGCTGACTGTATTGTCTGATGAAATGTTATTCGCGACAAATCCATCATTCATGCTCTACCCGCTTCTTTCTGTGGGTGCTGGTATGGCGTTAAACAGCTATGCATCACAAGAGCAAAAAGAAACCTATTTACCTAAAATCTACTCTGGCGAATGGTCAGGCACCATGTGCTTAACTGAACCACATGCAGGTACAGATTTAGGTATTATCAAAACCAAAGCTGAACGCAATGAAGATGGTACTTATAACATTACGGGTACTAAAATCTTCATCACAGGTGGTGATAACGACCTAGCTGAAAACATCATTCATCTTGTGCTTGCGAAGACACCTGATGCTCCTGCGGGTTCACGTGGTATCTCGTTATTCATCGTTCCAAAGTTCCTGTTAAATGAAGACGGTTCTTTAGGTGAGCGCAACCCCGTTGGCCCTGGTTCAATCGAACACAAGATGGGTATCAAGGCATCTGCTACTTGCGTGATGAACTTTGATGGTGCCAAAGGCTACCTCGTGGGTAAAGAAAACGAAGGCCTTGCTGCAATGTTCGTGATGATGAACTACGAACGTTTGTCGATGGGTATCCAAGGTCTTGGTGCTTCTGAATTTGCTTATCAAAATGCAGCACAATACGCGACTGACCGTTTGCAAGGCCGTAGCGCAGCAGGGGTTCAATCACCAAACAAACCAGCAGACAGCATTTTAGTGCATGGTGATGTCCGTCGTATGTTACTCAACGTACGTGCCAATAATGAAGCATCACGTGCATTTGCAGTCTATGTAGGTCAACAACTGGATATCACCAAGTTCTCGACTGATGCAGAAGCTGTGAAGCAAGCGAATAACCGTGTTGCACTGTTAACACCAATCGCAAAAGCTTACCTCACTGATACTGCTTTCCAAGCAACCTTAGATGCACAAATGGTGTTTGGTGGTCACGGTTATATCCGTGAATGGGGTATGGAACAATGCATCCGTGATCTTCGTATTGCTCAAATTTACGAAGGGACTAACGGTGTTCAGTCTCAAGATTTAATTGGTCGTAAAACCATTAAATGTGGCGGCGCATTCATCGCTGAGTACATCACTGAAATCCGTGACTTTGCCAATGATCTAGACACTGATTTGAACTTCATTAAAGATGCAACTTTAGACGCTGCAACTGAAATTGAAGCAATCACGCAGTTCATTATCGAGCAAGCAGCTGAAAATGTTGACTTCCCGAACTCAGCTGCGGTTGACTATTTACATGCAGTAGGCTTACTCAGCTTTGCATATATGTTTGCAAAAATCGCGGCTGCTGCAAAAGACAAGTCTGGTGATTTCTACCAAAACAAAATTGCATTAGCACAGTACTTTGTAGACCGTATCTTGCCTGAATTAGATGCACGTTTAGCGAAAATCAAAGCAGGTTCTGACTTGATCATGAACTTCAGCGAAGATTACTTCACCAATCAAGCTTAATTGATTCAGCATAAAAAAAGCGTCTGAATATTCAGGCGCTTTTTTCTTTCAAGCAACAGCGAATAATCTAATATTCAGACGCTCCATCAGGGCTATTTTTAAATACATCAGGAAGCTGAGCATTTTCATCAAACAGATCTCCCTTAAATATCTTTACGACCTCAATTTGTCCAATAATTTGCTGATTAAATTCATCTAATCGCTCTGCTGGAATCCAAAGTTCCTGACAAAAATCATCTCCAACCACATGTACCTCAAACTGTGCTAAATATGCATCATTGAGTTCAAAACGAGTTACATATCCAACATATCCACTGGCTTGATCTTTAGTATTCCAATCTAGTGCTATTTTTTCTGCATATTTTTGATTCAATACAGGATAAAAAATAGGTTGCCAATACAGTCTTGGAGGAAACTCTTTAAAGTGACTTTTTTCAATGAGCTGATATTCAAACAACCCAATCGGTCGATATAAGTACATATCTTATCCTTATTATTTTATGATGAGAAAGCTGCTTTCGTTTCAATCGTCCTTTTATCAACAATTGCAATGAAAAGCGTATCTAGCGAAAAGATAGACACATTATTTTAATGCTTATTGTGCATGAAATTTGCTGTATATTCTATTTATTACTCTGCAACATTGTCCTAGCCATGTCTAATTCAAGAGAGAAACTTGAAGGCTTACCTCGCCTACTTGATCGCTTTGGTCACTACGCGGTTGAAGCCTTTCATTATTTAGCCTTATTTATTATCGGCTGTATGATTGCATGGTCAGCCGTGCATACCGTGATTGAAATTCTGACCGTAAAACAGTACGCCACCATTGATGACATCTTGCTGCTGTTTATCTATTTAGAATTAGGTGCCATGGTGGGGATTTATTTCAAGACCAATCACATGCCAGTGCGCTTTTTGATTTATGTTGCGATTACTGCACTCACCCGTCTGTTGATTGCCGATATTCAGCACAATCATAAAGCATCCATGGATTTGGTGATTATCACAGGTTCGATCTTGATTTTAGCGGTAGCGATTTTGGTGGTCCGATTTGCTTCATGGAACTACCCTTCTGTGATTCGGGGCAAGGATCAAGAACAACAATTACCTTCCAACAAAACACCTCGACCACAAGATGACGAACTGGCATAAATAAAAAAGCAGGCACATGGCCTGCTTTTTTATTGCATCTATTATGCAACTCGGAAAACACGATATTTCGAGTCCACCAACACATATTTACCCTGTACCTGCATCCAGTTATAGCCGCGAGGTGGTTCATATAAACGGTGAGTACGATAGTTCGAAACTACATAACGGTTACTACGGAATTCTGATGGTAACCGCTCACCACGCTTGAAGTTAATACGTTGGCCATAATGATTACCACGGTCGCCATTCGACCAGCGCGGCTGTTCACGATGATCGTAACGGTGGTCATAACGATCATAGCGGTTATCATAGCGATCTCTATGATCATGATTCCAACGATTTGAATCTGCCATGGCTGAGGCAGAAACACCCAACATAAGTGTTGATACCAGTAATACTGCGGTCTTCTTCATTCTTTAATCCTCTGTTTTTTCGATCTGAAATCAGATTAAGAAAAACTCTAGGAGAAAGCATGAATAAAACTCGCGACATTGCAAAGCTTTGTAATGAATAGCGAGAAATTGTGGAGAATACTCTCTATTCAAAATTTAAAAACAGATGTCAAATCAGCGAATAATCTCAATAGTAAAATTATCATCAGTCACCAAAAGATAACGTCCATCGACGACCACCCAATGTCTGCCACGTGGCGGTTCACGTAAGGAGTAATAGTCCCAGTCCCGAATCACATAGCGCTCACTCCGAAACTCACCCGGTAATTCATTGCCCACCACAAAGGACTCACGGCGATAGCTGCGGTCATATTGCGTATCTGGATAATATTCGACACGAACACCCGGTCGATGATTCGGATGAGGATAATAGTTATTTTGATTCGGCTGATAATAATAGCCCTTCGGTGGTGCAGTTGGTGTCGCACGCTGATTCGAGAACGCAAATGGGTCTTGCGCAGGCGGCTGATAGGCAGGTGTATTTTGATGATAAGAACGACGCTCTACTCCACTATATCCACCCCATGCATTATCGGCATAGCTCATTACAGGGAGACCGCTGAGAAGGCTGATCAAGCCATAGATATAAAGTTTAGATTGCTTCATCGTGATCTCCCTAAAAGCAGAGTATCTTTCTATTTTAGAATAAAAAATAAGCACCACTGTTGTAATAATATTTTTTCAGATTAGCTGTTGAATTCCCAAGATAAACAGCAACGAGCTACAGCCCGACCTAGATATGCTAAAATCATTTTTTTGGTTTTAAGGCAACATCTGTGGCTGAAATGAATTTTGATCGTCTCTATCAATTCTTTTGCAAAGTTCCAAGTGTGCAAGAAGCGCGTATCGTTGCGCACGGTGCAGATGGTCAACATGCATGGTGGTTTAAATTCAATATTGATGTTGAACATCCGTTGGCATGGCAAACAGTTCAAGAACTTGGGCATGTACTCAATTATTTATCCACCAATGAACGTTTACCGACCCAGTTCTTCCCAGTGTCTCCACCACCCTATATGAACGGTGAGGCTAAAGATTTCTTGGCTTGGGTAATTCAGTGCAATCATCCAGAATTCACTCCTGATGTGGTCTGTGACTGGCTAGAAGCCCGCTTACCCAACCCTGTCGATGATGAAAGTCAGTGGAAAATCAAAACCGATTTAAGTGAACTGGATCAGTTAGCGGATAAAGATTTAGATCAATTGATTCCACCAAGCCCTTAATTTTTTTATTGATGATGTAGGTCTTTCAACAAGCTGAATAGCAAATAAACACCCACATTCAGTTTGTTGAACTCACGATCTAAATCACGATAAGTCGTAACCTAGATATTCTTGTGGTGATTCTGAATAAGGTAAAATCAGATAATTATTTTCTAAAATCAGGCCTTTCATTGCCTTTTGATGAACGGAATCTAAAGGATAAATCAAAGCGAGATCCTGAACTAAATCTTCAATTTTTTCTGCTTTAAAATCTGGGGTTTTAATCCATCCCAATAACGCTGCCCCAAGTCCGATAAATTCAAAGCCATAGTGCTGCATTTTCTGAATCAGTGCATAATTCTCGAAGGGATCAAAATCACAAGAAAAATAGCCATTCGGTAGCATCGCCAGTTTTAATGCTTCGGTTTCAATATCAGCCACTTTTACTTCAATGACACTGTCTAATGAAATCAATAGATTTTGATTGAAATAAAGCAATGCTTCTAAGTCATTGTCATCATAATGCTGCATTTTTTCAGCTAGGCTTTCAAAACGCTGCTGCTGTGCGGGATCATTCAATTGCTGAAGATAATGCTGCAATTGTTTTGGAACACAAACATTTTGATAGCTTTGCTCCCATCGTGGATCATCGACTTCAATCCCCTTGAGATCGTCACTAAAATCAACATACAGACGGTCATCCTCGACCGCATGCATCGAGGTATATTCTGCCTGTGCCCTATCATCCAAAACCAGAAACACTTTTTTAGGATAAACATCCTCTTTAAGTGATCGATAGCATTCCAAGAGTTCTGCCCAACTTTGAATTTCAACAATATCTGCAAAATGATTGAATTGATGTACATCTAAATCAATCTCATCATCCTGTCTAATATTCAGTTTAATTTTCGCCATTGTGCAGAACTCTATTTATGCTGAATTAAAAAGTGGATAAGCCTGACCATTCCATAAAACGATAGATCCAGTATTTCACTTTTGACTCATCGGCATATTTTGCATAATCCACTGTGATTTGACGTGCATTGGCATTGGTCCATGCTGCATCAAAGTATTGCCCCGCATCTTTAAACACAGGTGCTTGCGCTGTACCAATCACGCGCATGTCGGTTTCAAGATTATAATTTTTTAGATTACGCGCGGTTAAGTTGGCTGAACCGAGAATGATCTCTGCTTGCTGTGCATTGTATTTGAGCAGCATTTTGCTATGACATTGTTCACCACGGGTATCACACCAACGGATTGGAATACCGACTGCATTTAGTTCCGAAGCCACTTGGCGATTGGGAATACCATTCTTTTGACGACCAAACGCATCTTTATTCGGGTCGATCATAATACGAATGTTAACACCACGTTGCTGTGCCTGCTTGAGTGCATCAATGATATTGCGTTCTGATAAATAGAACATCGCCATATCCAAATGCTCTTTACTTTTTGCAGTCTGAATCATTTTCAGAACAGCGTCATAAATCGCTTTTTCAGTCAGCACTTGCACTTGTGGTAATGTTTTATCTTCGGCTAGCCCGCCCATAATCACAAATGGGCTCGAACCTTTTGACATATTGGCCACAGCTTGTTCGGTTTGTAACACATCAATCGCTGTTGGCCCATCTACCACCAAAGCCACATTACTATGATGCGAACTACCATCATGTGGATTGGCCGAAGTCACCAAGCTTTTCCAGCCGTCAACCGTATCAACCACCAAGGTTTTACGGTGATTGGCTTTGAAATTGAATAATTCTAGATAACTGCGCAAGGTAATTTTATCATTGCCAAATGGGCTACTTAACCAACCACCTTCTGGGTTATTACCTAAGTTCTGACAACAGATATACCAAAAACCTGACCAAAGCGGATTCGAAGCACGCAATGGCTTTAAATCAGTTTCGATGACATCCACACCTGCTTGGCGTAGTTGTAGATAATGCTTTGGAGTTAACCCGCCATAAACCGAATTAATCGGATCAGTAATCACCACCACTTCAACATTGGGATGCAAACGGCGCTTCACGATTAAGGCATCGGTTAGCTCTTGCATCAAAGGAAACTGTTTGACTGTCGACTTACCCACTTCCTGATTAAATAGGAACATATCCAGCACAATGGTACTCTGTGCCTGATCAATCAACTGAAACACTTCTTTGAAAATATGCTGATCAACCTGTTGTTGACCTTGCGCATCGATATAGGTTTGATCTGCTAAGAATTTCACATTGGCATGACGTAATTGCCCAGTAAAATCCAATCCCTTTGGGAGTGGTTTTACGGTGTGATAGATTGCCGAAGCAATGTATCCAATCGCAAAAATACTCAATATGACTGCCATGTAACGTCGACCTGACCAGTTTAATTTTCGATGGATTCGTTGGAAGATACGCATATAAACAAAAAAAGCCCTAGCCTAATGGTCTAAGGCTAGAGCTTATACTTTGATTTTTCAATAAGATTTAAGTGAAAAATTAGAAGTTAAAATTCACCCCAACAGTAAAGTTACGTCCCACTTGTGGAATCGTTGATAAGAACGATGCATGTTGATACACCTGATCATCGAGCAAGTTATTGGCATTTAGATAAACACGATAATCTGTAGCTTTACTATATTTACCTGTGTATGCCACACCTAAATTCAGCATGTTATAGCTTTGCGTATCAGTTTCATAAGCCGCAATCTTGTCTTGCTGGAACACATGATAGTATTCAGCTGAACCGCTAAAGCCATCACCAAAGTCCGCATTTACTTTTGTTCCTAAGCGTCCAGCAGGCACACGTGGTGCATTTTCATTGTCGATCTTGCCACGCACATAGTCACCAAACACGCCCACTTTATACATGTCCGAGATTTGGTAACCCGCTTCTGCCTCTGCACCATAGAAACGTGCCTGATCTTGGGTATATTCCACTAAACGGAAATCTTTATAACGATCTAGAGTTTGCGCATAGATATAGTCATCAAACCAATTGTGATAGACATGGACATGGTAATCAAACTTGTTATTGTCATAATGGAAACCGAGTTCCACATTATTAGATTTTTCTTTCTTCAATTGATCATTACCTAGCTCATAGGTATTGGTCGCGAAATGTCCACCATTTGCATATAGCTCTTGCGCTAATGGTAAACGTTCCTGATGAGAGGTTACGAAAGAAAGTTTATAGTTCGGTGCAAACTCCCAATTGGCCGCACCAGAAACAGAAAAGGCTGAACCGTCGAAATCTTTTTTAGTTGAGTCATCAATATCAATTTTTTGTTTTTCTGCACGTGCCGCCAGCTCAACATGTACATCATTAAATTGCGCATGCTCTAAGGCAAAAACACTCCACTTCTTCGTGGTATTTGGTGCTAAGAACGCTTCTTCACCTGTGAGTTCTAATTTTTGTTGCCCATATTGAGTTCCAATCACCCCTTCCCATGGCCCAATTGGATTATGTACCAACTCTAAACGACCATCATAACCTTTGTTTTTAAAGCGAGTCGCGATGGTATCTTCTTCAATTTCAGCGTGTTTATAATCAGTATAGCTGGCTTGTGCACGTAGCTTTTTAAACCCAGCAAACGGATCATTCAATTCGGTACGAACATCATAACGCTCAGATTTCAGATCAATCCAAGGTCCTGCCTCATGTGCATGATCGTGGTCGTGATCGTGATCGTCATGGCCATGATCATCGCCATCCTCGTGATCATGATCGCCACAGTGTAAATGAGGACGTCCTGAAAGATGAGCACTACAGCTCTCGTATTCATGGCTATGTCCAGGCAGACCATATTTATCTTGGCGATTGCTATATGAAATTCCGGTAAAACCACGATCATAAATCCAAGACAAACCGACATTCACCGTTTCACCTTTGGCAAAGGTATTACCGACACGACGCTCTTTCTCACCTTCGTGCACATAGTTTGGCGTGATATAGTCATTGGCTTCACGATTTAAGCCTTCAACTCGTAAGGCCACTTGATCACCCAAAGCAACCGTTACCCCAGCCGTTGCCAGTTTTTCATCACTACCTGTGTTGTAACGTAAACCCACATTACCTTCATAACCATTTTCAGGCATTTTGGTTGGAATCTTACTATCCGTCACATTTACCAAACCACCTACCGTGCCAGCACCAAATAATAAAGTAGATGGACCACGAATTACTTCAACTTGCTGAGCCAAAGCTGGGTCTACAGTAACTGCATGGTCAGGAGATAAAGTTGATACGTCAATATTTTCAGAGGAGTTTTGTAAGACTTTTACCCGTGGCCCATCTTGACCACGGATCACAGGGCGGCTTGAGCCCGCTCCAAATTGATTGGAATAAATTCCAGGTTCACTGCTCAATGCTTCACCAATGGTGACAGCGCCCTGTTGTAAGCGTTTTTGATCTACGACGGTATCGGCAACCGCAAAATCTTTCGATGTTTGCTCTAATGGATGTGCTTTAATTCGTATAGTATCTAAGCTTGTTACTTGCTCATTTTCTGCTGCAAAAGTAGATACAGATACAACAGCTAAAATAGATAAGGTCAAAATATTCTGTGGAAATGACATATCGGGTCTCGAATCAGTCGATCGTTGTTTTTGTTATATTATAACATTTCATTTATTTTGCAATAAAAAACAGTGCAACAATGAACATTTGCTACACTGCTTCTCCATGATTCAATGAATGGTCGTTTTTCAACGATATGCCTTTTACACTTTCACATGCCGTACTTGCCCCACCTTTAGCTAAATTAAGTCAGGGACATTTGCCTGTCGCAGCATTAGCGATTGGATGTATGACACCCGATCTTTATCGATTATTTACCCAAGAAAATATCGCTTTAACACACCAATGGTCAGGTATCTTATTTCCGAACCTTCCGATTGGATTATTCTTTTGCCTCTTGTGGTATTTAATTTATCGTCCTGTAACCTATCGCTGTCTTGAAATCCGACATCCTTTAAATATCCACTCTCTGGATGATTTTATTTCTTTCAGCTTTCTCAGTTGTCTAGCACTTATAGTCGGGATCAGCACGCACTTAATCTGGGATGGACTCACCCATCTTGATTTTCGAACTTTTGCTTTTAAAGAGATTCTGGCTCAGAACATTTCACTGTTGGGTTTTAGTTATCCATTACATTTTATATTACAGATCGGGTCATCTATTATTGCTTTACCTTTCCTAATGAAAATGTGCTGGCATTATTATAAGACCCATAAATATCACCATCCCGTTCCAGCTAGACTCAAAGGATTTGCACTCATCAGTGCCATCCTCTCCATCTTATATGGACTGTTCTCAGTTTTAGACTATAGCCGTCATATCAGATCTGATCTTTGGAACAGTGAACGCTATTTTTTTATTGGTAAATCGATCAATGAATTTACCCAAGCTGGCCTAACTGTCTTTACCATGGCTTGTCTATTATTCTTATTTTTGGATCGAACAGAGCGTCTAAAATCATTTTAACAAAAAGCGTCTGTTTAAAATTCGCTTGAAAACATTAAGACTTGAGACTAAACGTTCAACAAGGCATAATCTCCCCTTCATTGGTGGTGCGCTGTTTACGCATTCACCGTCTACAGCCAATATAGTTTGGATACATAATTCAATATGATGCGCACTCATTACTGTGGCTCTTTAACAGAAGCCCAAATCGATCAAACAGTTACTTTATGCGGATGGGTTCATCGTCGCCGTGACCATGGCGGTGTGATTTTCCTTGATATGCGTGACCGTGATGGTCTCGTACAGGTGGTGATCGATCCAGATACCCCTGAAGCATTCGCAACAGCAGATAAAGCACGTTCAGAATTTGTATTAAAAATTACAGGTCGTGTTCGTCGTCGCTATGAAGGTACTGAAAATGCCAACATGGTGAGTGGTCAGATTGAAGTTTTAGGTAAAGAGATCGAAGTTCTTGCCACTTCTGATACTCCGCCATTCCCATTGAATGACGAAAACACCAATATTTCAGAAGAAATTCGTTTGAAATACCGTTTCTTGGACATCCGTCGTCCAGAAATGTTAGAGCGCTTACGTTTCCGCTCTAAAGTGACCAACTTGATCCGTAACTATTTTGAAGATCATGGTTTCTTAGACGTTGAAACACCAATCTTGACACGCGCAACCCCAGAAGGTGCACGTGACTATTTAGTGCCAAGCCGTGTTTCAAATGGTAGCTTCTACGCACTTCCACAATCACCACAATTATTCAAACAGTTGTTGATGGTGGGTGGTATCGATCGTTATTACCAAATTGCGAAATGTTTCCGTGACGAAGATTTACGTGCGGATCGTCAGCCTGAATTTACCCAAATCGACGTTGAAACATCGTTCATGAGTGACGATGACATCATGGATTTAATGGAAGGCTTAACAGTTAAAATGTTCAACGAATTATTGAATGTAAAATTCGATAAATTTGAACGTATGACTTACGCTGACGCAATGCGTGACTATGCATCTGACAAACCAGATATGCGTATTCCATTGAAACTTGTTGACGTTGCAGACTTAATGCAAGATGTTGAGTTCAAAGTATTCGCTGGTCCTGCAAAAGATCCTAAAGGCCGTATCGTTGCTTTACGAGTTCCTGGTGCTGGTTCATTACCACGTAGTGCGATTGATGAATACACCAAATTCGTAGGCATCTACGGTGCAAAAGGCTTAGCTTACATCAAAGTCAACGAACTTGAAAAAGGCATCGAAGGTCTTCAATCTCCAATCGTTAAATTCATCGAGCCAATCGTACTTGATTTATTAAAACGTGTTGGCGCTGAAAATGGCGACATCGTGTTCTTTGGTGCGGATAAAGCTAAAGTTGTAAATGATGCGATGGGCGCACTTCGTGTGAAAATCGGTCATGACTTGAAACTGACAACTTGTGAGTGGGCGCCACTTTGGGTTGTTGACTTCCCAATGTTCGAAGAAACTGATGATGGCAAATGGACTTCTGTTCACCACCCATTCACACTACCAAAATCAAGTGTTGAAGAAGTGAAGAGCAATCCAGGTGAAGCATTGTCTGTTGCATACGATATGGTACTGAACGGTACTGAAATCGGTGGTGGTTCACTTCGTATCTATACTTTAGAAATGCAAAAAGCAATTTTTGAAGCTTTAGGTATTGGTGAAGAAGAAGCAGAAGAGAAATTCAGCTTCTTATTGAATGCATTACGTTATGGTGCGCCTCCGCACGGTGGTTTGGCATTTGGTCTTGACCGCTTGATCATGTTAATGACAGGTGCTTCTTCTATTCGTGATGTAATTGCATTCCCGAAAACCAAGACAGCTGAATGTCCATTAACACAAGCACCTGCACCAGTTGAAGCAAATCAATTGCGCGACTTAGGTATTCGTTTACGCGAAAAGCCAAAAGCTGAAGAAAAATAAACCTTGAGTTTATGTTTCAACAAAAACCCTGCTTCATGCAGGGTTTTTTATATCTATACAATCCCTCTCCTTTTAGGAGAGGTTAGGTGAGGTAATTTATACTTTGCGAACAAGTCCTCTAGTGGCATAATAGGCTGCTTTTTATTGAGAGGTCAGTCTTATGGCAATGCGTCCTGATGTACGTCGACATGCAATTGTACTTATTGTATTTTCACTTGCTCAATGGTTTTTCATGCGTTACATCTTGGCAAATGAACTCTTCAATATGGATACCAATCAACGCATTTTATACTTCTGTGTAAGTAGCTTGGCAGGTGCCTTACTTATTTTTGTCGCATTAATCTATATGGTCCTTAAAGGCAACGTAGATAAACAAGACTAAGATCATGTCGTTTTACATTACTCTGCTTCGTATTCTCCCTTTGGCATTTTTGCGTAGTATCGCAAAAGTGGCAGCTTACTTTATCAATCAAAAACCCAATAAAAGTATGCTGTGGAAAACCAGAGTCAATTTAGAACTCGCCTACCCTCAACTTAGTTTAGAACAAAAAGAACAGCTCGCTAGAGAAAGCGTCACCAAACAATGCCTCAGCTATATTGAATCTGGAAAATGCTGGGCGATGCCACCTGAATGGAGCATCCAACAGATTCATACGGTTCATCATTTGGAAGTCCTGACAGATGCTCTTAGCGACCCTCGTGGCGCGCTGATTATTACCCCGCATTTGGGCACATGGGAAATGATGAATGCTTGGGTGCATCAATATGGCATTCCAACGATTATGTATAAACCAATGAAGGATTCTGGTTTTAATGCATTTGCCTTACATGCACGTCAACGCCTCAACGCAACCTTAGTGCCGACAGATGCTTCGGGTGTAAAAGCGCTATTTAAGAATCTAAAACAAGGTGGTTTCAGTGTAATTCTGCCTGATCATGTTCCTGATCCTTCTGGCGGTGTTGTGGTTCCTTTTTTCGGAATTCCCTGTCTGACCAGTACACTTGCCAGTAAAATGGCACAAAAAACTCAATGTCGCCTAGTCGGCTTAAGCTGTTTCCGCCGTGAAGATGGTGAAGGTTTTGATGTGTATTGTGATGATCTGAATGATCCACAACTCTATGATCGAGATATCACAGTTGCCACAACAGCACTCAATCAAGCAGTTGAACAGATGATCAACCGCTTTCCTGCTGAATATATGTGGGGTTATAAACGGTTTAGAGGGGAATCAACTGATAAAGATTATTATAAATAATTAAAACTTATTTTTATGAATACCATCGTCAACTTAATTCAAAACAATTCACACTAAAACGCTAGAACTACAAAAACTTGATAAAACAATGATATATTATCATTCTGTTTTGACTTACTCTTTGCCTAAATGATTCCTAAAATTATTCATTATTGCTGGTTTGGAAATAAGAATATTCCAGAACCATTACAACACTATATCAATAGTTGGAAAGAAAAATGTCCAGATTGGGAAATTAAGCTATGGAATGAAGAAAATTTCGATATTAATAGTCATCCATTTACGCAATCTGCATATCAGCAAAAAAAATATGCTTTTGTTTCAGATTATGTACGAGCATGGGCATTATATGAATTTGGTGGTGTTTACTTAGATACAGATGTCGAAATTAAGTTACCAATTGATAATTTCTTAAATTATGAAGCATTTAGCGGCTTTGAAGGAATTAATTTACCTTTTACGGCAGTATGGGGGTCAATACCAAAACACAGTTTTTCAAAAAAAATCTTAGACTACTATCATAATAAAACTTATTCTCATCGAGTTCCTCCTAACACTCTATTTATTTCAGATATTCTCGTTACTGATTTCCATATAGATAAAAAAACAGATTCTTATCAAATTGGTAGTGACAATATCAATGTTATTCATATTTTCCCATCAAACTATTTCTGTTTAGATCTCCCTATAAACTATACGACACACCATTTTATTGGTTCATGGATAGAGGATCACAATAATCGAAAACCATATAAGCAGCAACTACATAATAAATACTACTCAAATAGAATAGAAAGTGATTTTTTTTTGGAAAAAGATCAATTAAAGCAAATAGCCAAAAATATAAACCTAACCCAACTATTAATAATAGTACGCTATTACATCCGCTCAAAATTCAAAAAACAATAAAAATCAAATGAGGTTGTATATCAAAACACATACAACCTCTTGATATAAAAAATTGAAGGCATATGGACTATTTTTAGTAAAATACAGAAGCTATAGGGTCCCGCCATTTTAACTTCTATAATTACTCACTCAGGAACCTAAGAAGTTTGATCTGACATCTTTTGCCCCCTAAAAGAGCATCACGTTAATGCATAAAAAATAGGTAAATTGAATATAAAATTATGTACTAAAAATGCTATGGCAATCATAATTGTAAAAAAATAATGCTATATTATGAAGACATCTTAGACTTAAATTCTGTTCCATGATTCCCAAGATTATTCATTACTGTTGGTTTGGGGGGAAAAAAATTCCCGAGCCATTACAACACTATATCAACGGTTGGCAAGAAAAATGCCCTGACTGGGAAATCAAGCTATGGAATGAAGAAAATTTCGACATCAATAGCCACCCCTTTACCCAAAAAGCATATGAACAAAAAAAGTATGCCTTTGTCTCAGATTACGTTAGAGCATCTGCCTTATATGAATTTGGTGGGGTTTATCTAGATACAGATGTTGAAATTAAACACGCTATAGATGAGTTTTTGACACTAGAAGCTTTTAGCAGTTTTGAAATCGACACGATACCATTTACTTCTGCGGTCTGGGGAAGTATGCCTAAGCATTCGTTAGCCAAAAGAATGCTAGATTATTATGACTCAAAGACTTACAGCAATGATGAGCCACCTAATACGGTCACAATTAGCAATTTTTTAACTCGCTTTTATGGGATTGACCCGCATAAAGATGAAAATCAAATTGGAGATGATGGATCTAATAAAATTCATATTTTCTCTTCTTCTTATTTTTGTTTAGATCTTCCCCAAAACTATACCACACATCATTTTATTGGCTCATGGTTAGATAAAGAAAAAAAGGAAAGCTATAAAGAAAAAGTACATACAGTACATTATACCAATAAAATTTTAACCCCAAATGTGGCAACAGATAAACTTTTCTTAAAAGAGTTGGCAAAGAAAATTAATATTTCAAGTTTATTTAATTTGATTCGTTATTATCTAAAATATAAGTTCAAGTAGCCTAGCCTACTTGAACTCTATTTTCTTTTCAAAAATCTTATAATGTAGATTATAAATTTGAATAAAAAAACGATAAATTTCTCTTTTTATTTTCAAGCTTATTCTATTTATTTTCACAGGAGCAATCATTTCACTCTGGTGTCTTTGAGACCGATCTGATTGAAGACAACTTACAAACTTAACTTCTTTATTATAAATAAAGTCTTGCACACACAGTGCTGGTTGCATTTGATACACCATTTTCTTCGCAATATAGCTATCAAACATAATATCATCAATTGGTTTCAAAACATCCAGATCACTTATATAATTAAATAAGTTCCTAGCTCCTGCGTTAGAAATAATATAACCTGCCGTACCCAAATGTCGCCCTTTTAAAAGAAATAACGACCGATCATTAATAAGATTTTTTTTAGAAAAAAGCTCCACCTGAACTGAATCTGAAAATGCTTCTAGTTTAATAACTTCTACATTCTCAGGTATCCAAGAATTATCTTTTAGAAATGATTTTGCTTCTGAACCTAAATAAATATCATCTTCAAAAATTGCCATATAGGGTAAATTATTATCAATTATTTTTTTCCACAAAGAGAGATGGCTTAAAAAGCACCCTATCTCACCTTTTGTTAAAGAACAATTTTTAAGTTCGATTCCTGTATTTTTAAGTGCCTCATCAATCTGATGAGGTTCAATAGCATCAAAATATTGAAATTCAATTTGTTGAGTCATAAATTGCTTATTTATATGCATCCTTCTTTCAAGTGCATTTTTTAAGCTAACGACAGAAATATCCATTCAATGCTCTCTTCTCAGGATCGTGCTAACAACGTACTGTTATTTGGGTAATTATAGGATAAAATAGATTATGACTCAAATTAGCCATATCCCTTCGATGATCTGTTTAAGTATTATTATTCCTGTATACAATGTTGAAAAGTACATTCATGAATGTCTGCTAAGTGTATGCAATCAAATAAAAAATAATATCGAAGTTATTATTGTCAATGATGGCTCAACAGACCAATCTGCACAGGTTGTTGATGAATTTATACACAACTTACCAAACTCGCTCAAACAGAATTTTATTGTAATTGACCAAGAAAATCAGGGCGTAAGTCAGGCAAGAAATAATGGGATACAGAGCGCTAATGGTAACTATATAACCTTTATAGACTCCGATGACATCATAGCAGATGATTATATTTCTAAGATCCTGTCTGCAATACAGACATCTCCAGATCTAATTCAGTTTAATGCCTATTGTTTTTTCGAAAGTGCACCTGAGAAAAATTATCATCTGTCTCAACCGTCACTATTATCTGGTCTACATAAAGTGAATGATGAAGTACTTCGAAATATTTTCAATGAAAACAATTGGTTCTCTTGGTTAAGAGTATATAAACGAGAATTACTTCTCAATAATCTATTCCCAACAAATATGACCCACTTTGAAGATGCATTTATTGTATCGAAGATACTTACTGAAATTGAAAATATATTTATAATTAAAGACAGCATTTATAATTACAGGATCTTAGAAAACAGCGCTACGCGTGAGAATAATCTGGCAATAAAGAACAAATTATTAAACAGCTGTGCTCTTTTAATTAAAGAGCTCATTAAAAACACTAAAAAGAAGGATATATTTGCAATCCCACTACTTCACTTCTCTTATATCTACTTAGATGAATCAAAGAAAAGTAGAGATTATTTTACCACGAATAAAAACTGGAAAAAAATTACAAAAGAAATGAAGGGTTTAAAGTTTGATCTCAGCATTATACAAACAAAAAGAGAAAAACTTTTCTTTATATTCCGAGACTTTGGCACCTTCGGCCACTATTTAGCCAGAAAACTGAGTAAACTTATAAAATAAATACCCAAGAGTACCAATATAATCTTGGGAAAATCCCCTATTTGAATCCAACAGTCTTAAAGAAAATAAGATTTCTGATTTGTTGAAAAATTCGACTTAACTCTAAAAGGATCTTATCCAGTCCCGTCTTTTTATCATAATGTCTTCTGGTTAGGCGCTCTTTATACAAATGACTAGCAAAACGGACACTATCCTTTGTAGAGAAGAGCGTCACGTCTTGGATACACAAGGCTGGTTTCATCTGAGATACAGATAAAATCTTATCTTGAATAAGTTTTTCAAACATCAAATGATCCAAGGCAATCAACTTATCCAATGACTGGATGTAACTGATTAATTGCTTAGCGCCATGTAAAGAAAGAATATAACCTGCAGTTCCGAGGTTCTTACTTTTAAGCTCAAAAAGCGCCCTATCAGGCTCACTATGAAACGTTTTAATCTTTTGCCCGAGTGCAACTTTGGAGGTAAACTCTTCAATCTTGATCAGATGCCAATTAGAATCAATCCACGCGTTATCGGTCAGGAATGCTTTAACATTCTCACCTAAATAAATATCATCTTCGAAAATAGCCATATGTGGAATATTCTCGCTAATCATTTTATTCCACAAGAACACATGACTCATAAAGCATGCAACTTCACCTTTTGTTAAAGACTGTCCATCAACGTTTAAGTTAAGTTCTTCCGCAAAAAGAGCTGCAGGCTCAGGAGTCAAAGCATCAAAAAAGTCAAAACTTATACTTTTTTTACCAAACTCACTACAAATATGTTCTCTACGTTCACTGGCCGTCGAGAGACTAATTACAAATTTTTTCATAGTAGTAAAAAACTGAAGATTAGTTATATTTTACTACCTTTTTGAATAAGCTTCACCACCAATTCATATCGGTAGCGAAGTTGTCTAAAAGTTAAGAGAGATCGAGCAGAGAACCTTCCAGATACATCCCTTTTTCATAATAATGACTTAGTGTTTTTCTTTCCTTACCCGCAAGCTTAATCAATCTTGGCATTTCCGCAGGTGGATAATTCACAGCCATATCAATCAGTACTTTTTCTTTGACCCATTGATGTTTGACTTGAAAGAACAAGGCATTTTTATCACAGTTAATCAAACTCATACTTGGTAAATGCTTACGCATCACCTTCTGACAAGCCACATAGGCAACCAAATATTCTAAACGACCAATCTGTTGAAACAAGTCGTGATATTGTGGCTCTGTTTGCTTGAGTTGCTGCAAATAGGCTTTAGGGCTCATTTCAATGGCTTTTGCCAGCTCATTGAACCACTCTTTAAAGAAGATATTTTTCTCTGCACTGGCCAGTAACCAGTTCTCTAATACGGGGAACTCTTTAAGCGTTGTGTTCTTCGCACGATAGTAGGCAAAGCTATTAGTTTGATTCCTCACCACTAACGCTTGAATCCAGTCTAAGCTTTCATAAACGATCGTACTGGCATCTAACCAAATGCCGCCATGTTGATAAATCAATTCAAAACGAAGCAAATCGGCCTTTTGTTGCGGTGTTGCCTTGGGGAAGCGACCAAAATCAATATCACTAAAGCTTTTCACTGTATCTGGGGTTAAAAAATTAACCTCATAGTCAGGATTGGTCTTTCTCACTTGCTCGACACATTGTTCAACAAAGCCTGAAAGTGTCCCCTCCCAATACATCCAAATTTTTTTAGGAATCACCGCATTTTGCACAATCGGGTTAAGAACAATTAAATCCGCTTCATTGTCTATTGCTTCGTTAATCCCTCTCTTTTTATTCGAATACATCGTATAAAATTTTAAGAGATAGAATATTTTTTTAAATATTTTCATAGAGGGAACTCAGCAAAAACCAAATCATTTATGCTTTTCATTTCACGGCAATGATTTATACAGACCATTTCCATTAGAAGAACAAATGCTTAAAAGCATAAAAACGGTCACGCCACATGCGTTTCTGCTTCTTAAGACCATGAGACGAATCGCGATTTTCCAAGTCCTTACGCTGAATCCCCTGCGTTGCAACAGTACCTAAAATATCACTGTCCAACCCTGCCGGTTTTACAAAAGGTTGCCAAACACCTAGGCCTTTGCCATTTTTACTCAGCCAGCCTTGGAAGAAGATATCGACAGGGACATGTATTTGTTTGCCAAGTTTGACAAACTCTTCAGCACCTTTACGCGACCAAACCAAACCAACGCCACGAATCGGGAAATAATAAGCATGCCAAAGGGTAAATTGTTCCAATTGAATAATATCTTTGGCTAATTTTTTCTTTTTAGCCGCCATATTCACCACATACCAATCCAGTTCTTTATGCTGATCTAGATAATTCAGCAGTGAATCAAGATTGTGCTTAAAGTTGGGTAGAACCTGAATATCATCCTCTAACACCACCAAATAATCGGCATCTGTTTCAAGAAATTTTTCAGCACAACCATAGTGGCTCAGATAACAACCTAATTCTGAATTAATCAGACTACGTCCTAAAATTTTCTGCGCTTCTGTATCATCATAATTTGTAAACTCTGATAAAGCCTTACCACGACCATCGTAGGCAGCAAAGCGTGTAAATGGCCAACCCTCGTGCTGTAACTGAGCCGTTGCATTTGCTAAACGCTGATCACTGCCATCGAGGTTAATCAGATAAGTTACTACTTTCATCATTTATCCTTCGGCTGTCTGAGCCAATAAAACTTGTGGTAAATAGCCAGCCAGCTTTTGATTTAAAGCTGTATAAATTTGATCTGCTGCACTAGTGCTCAACTGATCCAGACTTTGCATGCACCCATACTTAATCTGTTCATTGCCCAAACTGTGCAAAAAGCTGCTTAGACTCGATTCATTTTTCAAATAAGCAATTTCTAGGTCTGGTTTTAACAGTGCTTCATTGTTCTTAATCTTTAGATGATTCATCAGTGAAATTGGATTAATTTGCGCTACGCTGCGAAATTTATATTGAATCTGTTTTTGCAAAAACTCAGGATGTGCGAGTAAATAATCTCGTAGGATGTTGCGGTCAACCGCATGCGGATAATGGTGAATTTCAAAAAACTTTTTAAATCCAAGCATATCAGCACCTAACATTTGAGCAATCATATGCTTAGGCTGAATCGGCTTATTAAAATATTGATTTAACAATTGGCGGTACCAAAGCTTGGCTTTAAGCGCAAAACTGCTCTGCCAATGCCCGTAAATCACCATTTTCTGATCGACGAGAATATCTTCCAACCGCGCAGGTGCGTTGAAAAAGAAATCATCGTTCAAGTAGAAAAAATAATCGGATAAGCCCTGAATATTCCAAAGCATCGTTTCAATTGATCGAGTATTAAATGTGGGCAAATATTGTTCATAACCTGCAAAAATTTCGCGGTGATCAACGATTCGTATTTTCCCTGCTTCGCAGATGCCATCCGTTACGAAATCATCAATCCATTGTGGTTGTTGACCATCGGTTACAATATAAATATGTCGGCAAAATGAAACATATTTCAGAATTGATGCAACGTTATAATAAATTTCATGGTTGCTGGCAAAGCGAGTATCGCTAACCGCATCAGAAGCTTGTGTCTTGCCCTGATATTGCATGCGTTTCTGCTTTAACTTTGGATCATTGCCATCCACCCAAGCAATCACCACATCAACCGGTTGCATCATTTCACTCATCAATTCACTCTTAAACGATTAAAAAGCCATAAAATACGGCCAAGCATGTTTAATTTAACGCTATATGATAACACCACTGATCTGCCGACAGACAGTCTCTTTTGGTAATGCCTTTCTGGCTTGAAAAAGCAATCATTGCATATAAATCAATATATTATAATTACTTAAATTTTCACACTTTCCAATCGCCCTTTCATAATACGATTTTCCCATTTAAATAATTTGCTTAACACCAACTTAAGCCCTGACAATCCTTAACAAAATCAAACCTTTTGGAATCATTTTTAAAAAATATTTACGACATTTTTATTAGACGAATTTATGCCTTTTTATTATAATTACTGGTTACTTTGACGGGATTTAACCTTTTGACTGATGATTGACTATAACTACTTTGAGTATCAAGCAAAAATAATTAGAACTAAATTTGTCTCAGATAAAACCTATCTCACTAAACGGTTTATCTGCAAATTAGGTTATACCCCTAATTTTTGCTCACCAAAAAGCTTTAATGAAAAAGTAACTGCCCGAATGATTTTCGAGCGAAGTCCGTTATTTACAAAATTAGCCGATAAATGTGCAGTAAGAGAATTGGTCTCTGCAAAAATTGGTGATTCATATTTTGTTCCGCTGATTGGAATTTACAAATGTTTTGATGAAATTGATTTTGAGCAAATTCCAGATCAATTTGTTTTAAAGTGCACGCATGACAGTGGTAGTGCAACAGTCTGTCGAGACAAGAAAAATTTTGATATCGCAGCGATCAGAGCGAAAATTAAAAATCACCTCAAAATGAACATGTATTTTAGAAAACGTGAGTGGCACTATAAAGATATTTGCCCTCAAGTTCTGATTGAGCAGTATGTTGATTTATATGTTGATCCAGAGAGCCAATCAACCATTACCACTTGTCGTGTGCACTGTTTTGAAGGTAAACCTGAGTATCTCGAAATTGATGTACAAGATTCTCAAGGCAAGGACTACTCAAATATGTATGATACCGAGTGGGAGCTACAACCATTTCGGGTCGATCTGAAAGAGAACTCCCCCATCGCTTTAGCAAAGCCTCAGCAATTCAAAGATATCCTTGAATTGTCAGAAAAACTTTGTTTCGCCTATGGTTATAGTCGGGTAGACTTCCTATTATCACAAGACCACGTTTACTTCAGTGAAATTACACTCACCCCAAATGCAGGGCGAATGGTCATTACCCCAGTGGAATGGGATTTAAAATTAGGCGCGCTATGGCGTTCGTATTAACTGTACATCATGTATTTAGAGTCTGTTAGGTATTTATGAAAATAGCGATTGCTGGAACTGGATATGTCGGGTTGTCAAATGCAATGCTATTTGCACAACACCATGAAACCATTGCGCTTGATATATTACAAAGCAAAGTTGACTTATTAAACAACAAAATATCACCGATTCAGGATCATGATATTTCAATCTTTTTAAAAGAAAAAAATCTCAATTTTACAGCGACAACCGATCAGCAACTGGCGTTTCAAGATGCTGATTTTATTATTATTGCCACCCCAACCGATTACGATCCTCAGACCAATTACTTTAATACCCAAAGTGTGGAAAGCGTCATTCAGGATGTCCTAACCATTAATCCCAATGCGACCATGATCGTCAAATCAACAGTTCCCGTTGGTTTTACTGAACAAGTCAAACAGAAATATCAAACCCAGAATATTATTTTCTCTCCGGAATTTCTGCGCGAAGGCAAAGCATTACACGACAATCTCTATCCTTCTCGTATTATTGTGGGGGAACAGTCTGAACGTGCGCAACAATTTGCAGATCTACTGGTAGAAGGTGCTGTAAAACAAGATATTCCTGTCTTACTGACCCACTCAACCGAAGCTGAAGCAATTAAATTATTTGCCAATACTTATCTTGCAATGCGTGTCGCATTCTTCAATGAGTTAGATACTTATGCACAAAGCTTCGGCCTAGACACCAAACAAGTAATTGACGGCGTTTGTCTTGACCCACGTATCGGTAGCCACTACAACAACCCATCTTTTGGTTACGGCGGTTATTGTCTACCAAAAGATACTAAGCAATTATTGGCAAATTACAACAATGTCCCAAGTAATTTGATTCAAGCGATTGTCGATGCAAATCGAACACGTAAAGATTTTATTGCCGATTCGATTCTTGCTCGAAACCCAACCACAGTCGGTATCTACCGTCTCGTGATGAAAAGTGGCTCAGACAATTACCGTGCCTCAGCAATTCAAGGTGTCATGAAGCGACTGAAGGCGAAAGGCGTTGAAGTTATTATTTACGAGCCAACCTTTCATGAAGATACCTTCTTTAAGTCAAAAGTGACGCAAGACCTGAATGAATTCAAGCAATCTAGTGATGTGATTATTGCCAATCGCCTCTCAAATGATTTGCTAGATGTACAAGATAAAGTTTATACACGAGATATTTTTGGAGGCGATGAATGAAAGTTCTAGTCACAGGTGCTGCGGGATTCATCGGCTTTAGTGTTGCAAAAAAACTACTTGAACGTGGTGATGATGTGGTCGGTTTTGATAATTTTAATGATTATTATGACCCTTCGCTAAAGGAAGCTCGTGCAAAGCAATTACAACTATTGACTGAAAGTACAGATACTGGCAACTTTAGTTTAATTCGTGAAAACCTTGCTAATAAAGCCGTAGTGGATCAGTGTTTTAAAGATCATAGCTTTGATCGCGTGATTCACTTAGCAGCACAAGCTGGTGTACGCTACTCGCTTGAGAATCCACATAGCTATGTGGAAAGCAACCTGATTGCGTTTACCAATATCTTAGAAGCCTGCCGCTATGCAGAAACACCGCACTTGACCTATGCCAGTACCAGTAGTGTGTATGGAGCCAATACCACCATGCCTTTTAGTGAACAGCATGGCGTTGATCATCCATTACAATTCTATGCTGCGACTAAACGCGCCAATGAGTTAATGGCACACAGCTACAGCCACTTATTTAAATTACCGACCACTGGCTTACGTTTCTTCACCGTGTATGGTCCGTGGACACGTCCAGATATGGCCTTATTTAAATTCACCAAAAATATCTTTGAAGGCAAACCAATTCCTGTGTTCAATCACGGTAATCACACGCGTGACTTTACCTATATCGATGATATTGTTGAAGGGATTATCCGTACCAGCGATAAAATTGCGACTCCTGATGAAACTTGGGACAGCAACCATCCAAACCCTGCAACCAGCAATGCCCCGTTTAGAATCTTTAATATTGGCAATAACCGTACGGTGAAATTGATTGAATATATTCAGGCCATTGAGAAAGCAGCAGGCAAAGAAGCGATTTTAGACTTACTTCCGTTACAACCTGGCGATGTGCCTGATACTTTTGCCGATAGCTCCGCTCTGGAAAATTATGTGGACTATAAACCTGCGACATCGGTGGTCGATGGGGTCAAAAACTTTGTCGATTGGTATCGTGAATATCACAAGCTCTAAATCGGTTAAAAATAAAAAAATCAGGCTCTTCGCCTGATTTTTTTATTGCACCAATCACATTATTAGCGCGCTTGGCAGTGTTTCAATTATTGCCAAGACTCTTTAATCCAGTCCGATGGTAAGACATAACGATACCACTTACCACCACCACCACTAATCGCATCTGGTGGATTGATCTCGCCATGGAAAATAATGATTTTTGCGCCTTTCGGTTTAACAGGTGGCTGGAAATAAGCAAATGGCACTCGTCTTAAACAGTGATATTTATAGCTCTTACACCACTCTTTATTCCAGTAGCTCAGCTTACCTTCGTTATGCACAAACCAAGACAGATATTCTTGTTCATTGCGGAACTTTTGACTGATCTCATTAAAGTTTGCACGGAAATACGGCAGGATTTTAGGAAAAGCCCCCAATTTAAAACGATATACCGAGCTATTCCCAGTAATACGCCATGGACGTTTCCAATCGTGGATCACCAAGAACTCGCCTTCCGCTTGGAAAAAACAGTCAATATTATCAATAATGACCACATCTAGATCGAGAAACAATGCATTGCCTTTTAGGCCATACAAATCAGGCTCAAAGGTTGAAAGTTTATTCCAACCACGTTCAGGACTACCTGCAGGTAAATCCAAAGAAGGTATTGGAAAGCACTGGATATTCGGGTCAATCCCCTCAGTACGATCTGTCAGACACACCATTTTAAAAGGTAGGGTCAAATGACGTTTGACCATGTTGTATAGACGGTTTACGTACTCAGCACCATATTTGGTTCCCCACTTCATGCACAAAATCACATTGTCTTCATGAGTTGCCGAATTTTGTTGAATATCTACCATCTGATAACCTTAAATGCTTGAGATATGGAAGTTCGCGTTGTCATAAAAAATCCAAGAGCGTTCAATCATATGCACTGAATATATTCTCATCTTAGCATAGAGCTGATCATTTTTTTTAGTATTAATTCGTCAATAAAAAAGCGAAGCCTAAGCTTCGCCCTTGCATACGATTACAGCTTATTTAATATAAGTTAACCAGTGTGCATATTTGTCATTGCGACCTTGTACTGCATCAAAGAAGGTCTTTTGGATCACAGTGGTAATCGGGCCACGTGAACCACAACCGATTTCACGGTCATCATATTCACGAATTGGGGTTACTTCTGCAGCAGTACCAGTAAAGAATGCTTCATCTGCAATGTAGAATTCATCACGGGTAATACGACGTTCAACTACTTCATAACCAAGGTCTTTGGCAATGGTAATCACAGTTTGACGGGTAATTCCTTCTAATGCGCCACCTGCCAAATCTGGGGTATGTAATACACCATCTTTGATCAGGAATACATTCTCGCCCGCGCCTTGGCAAACAAAGCCTTGTGGATCAAGTAGCATCGCTTCGTCATAACCTGAACGTGCGACTTCCTGATGCGCCAAGATCGACACGGTATAGTTACCGCATGCCTTAGCTTTACACATGGTCACGTTTGGATGGTGATGCGTGAATGAAGAGGTTTTTACACGAATACCATGTGCCATTGCTTCTTCACCAAGGTATGCACCCCAACCCCATGCTGCAACTGCGGCATGAATGGTGTTGTCTGTTGCTGCAATACCGAGTTTCTCAGAACCAATCCAAATCAATGGACGTAAATAGCAAGAAGCCAGTTTATTTTCACGAACCACATCGATTTGTGCTTGTTCTAGTGTCGCTTGATCAAATGGAACATTCATTTGATAAATTTTTGCTGAATTTAATAAGCGTTTAGTATGATCTTGCAAACGGAAGATTGCTGTACCATTCGGTGTTTCGTAAGCTCTGACGCCTTCAAAGACACCCATGCTGTAGTGTAGTGTGTGAGTTAAGACGTGAATTTTTGCATCACGCCAATCAACTAACTTTCCATCTTGCCAAATAAAACCATCACGATCAGCCAAACTCATCGCACATACTCCATTTTCTTTTTACACAATTATTCACTTTCCACTGCTTGCGCAGTTGGATCAATTAATCTTTGCCATAACTTGCAAACGATCTCGCGGGTATCGTGCCAATCCGCAGCATTGACTTGCATAGATTGATTTGCAAGCGCTAGACGGTGGCTCTCAGCTCGTTCACGGAGATAAGCGTGTATTAATGCTGTGGCATCTTCACTGGATAAGCAGCCTGCTTTAGCAGCATCTTCTAGAATTCTTACATTGTCGGAAAAATGGGCGAGATCTGTATTCGTCCCACTCCATGCAAGCACAGCATACTGTGCCATAAATTCGATATCAACGATACCACCTGAGTCCTGTTTTAAATGAAAAATCCCATGTTTTTTTTGCTCAGAAGATGATCCCAAATGATCTTTCATCTTTTGGCGCATTTTCAACACTTCTTCGCGCACCACATTTTCATCACGAACTTGGGTCAGGATCTGACAGCGAATCTGTTCAAATTGCGTGCATAATCCAGCATCTCCCGCGATCGATCGAGCACGCACCAAGGCTTGATGTTCCCATAACCAGGCACTTTTTTGTTGATATTGCTCATAAGCTTTTAAACTGGTGACCAACATCCCTGCTTCACCAGATGGTCGCAGACGGGTATCAATTTCATAGACACGCCCATCTAGCGTTTGGGTAGTCATGAGTGACATAAATTTTTGCGCCACACGAATGGCAAACTCAGCACCGCTAATGCCCTTGCGACCATCAGTTTCACTTTGCTCCTCAAAGGCGTGGATAAACACCAAATCTAAATCTGAGCCATAGCCCAGCTCAATACCACCTAATTTGCCATAAGCAATTACTGCAAAACCTTTATGGTCTAGACTGCAACGCTGCCCATCACTTCCAACTGGATAACCATGACGCTGCGCAACTGCCTCATAAGCCAAGCGTAAGGTCGCTTGCACGCTTACTTCAGCAATATCAGTCAAGGCATCGGAAACTTTCATCAACGGACTTTCTGCAAGCACATCACTGGCTGCAACTGTCAGTACATTACTCTTTTTAAATAAGCGCAGTACCCGCATTTGATCTTCGACTTGATCAATCTCTATTCGTAGCAATTGTTGGCGCAGTGAATCTTCCAGATCTTTACGTTGTGGCAGACCAAAATCCATGGACAGAAATTCATCCAACAGCACTGGATACTGTGCGAGTTCCTCACAGATCCATGGACTGACAGTTGCCATCTTGACCAGTCGCTGTAATGCGCCACGACTTTCCATCAGCATGACCAGATAGACCGTACGGCGTAGCACCGATTCCACCAATGGCATCAAGCGCAACAGTGCCACTTGGGGCTGATCCGACTGTAAAATCGCTTCGATCAAATGCGGCCAGAATTTCTTTAAACGCTCTAAAGCACTGGCTGGGATTTTGCGTAGCGCCTGCCCATGCCAAAAATTTTGGATCAGGTTCTTGGCATCATCATCCAATACCGCATTGAGTTTTTGTTCAAGCTGCACGAAATCATCAACAGGCTCAGCAAACTCTGTTTCCTGAATCAATTGTTTAAACTGGACTTTGACCTTGTCACGTTTCTGATTGAGTACATCCAAGAAGGCAGCCCAATCAGCAAAGCCAAGTGTATCCAACATTCGCTTTCTCAATTCAGGCTCGGTTGGTAAGGATTGAGTCTGCTGATCATTCAAGGCTTGAATGGCATGTTCGACTCGTCTTAAAAATAGATAAGCATCTTCCAGATCAATCACTGCTTGCTGATCTAGCAACTCCGCTTCACCTAAATGATGCAAATTGACCAGACATTGACGATCTTGCAGTTCACGCTTCGATCCGCCATAGATCAACTGGAATACCTGCACAATAAATTCGATTTCACGAATCCCACCAGCACCCAGCTTAATATCCTCTTCGATATTACGACGCATGACCTCACGCTCAATCATCGCCTTCATTTCACGCATAGCAGCGAAAGCGGAATAATCGACATAACGACGGAATACAAAAGGACGTGACATGTCTAGCAGTTCTTCGCCCGCTTTGCCACCGGTAATCACGCGCGCCTTAATCCATGCATAGCGTTCCCATTCACGCCCATGCTGGCTGAGATATTTTTCTAATCCACTATGGCTAATTGCCAATGCTGAACCATCGCCCCACGGACGCAAACGCATATCGACACGGAACACAAAACCATCGGCAGTAATATGATCGAGCAGATAAATCAGCTTCTGTCCCCACAGAATACAGAACTGCTGTACATCAATACATTTACGCCCATTAGTTTCGCCTTGTTCATCAAAGGCAAATATCAAATCGATATCACTAGAGAGATTCAGCTCTTGAGCGCCCAGCTTACCCATTCCAATGACAATCAGATCTTGTAACTGACCTGAATAACCAATGGGCTCACCATGCTTGGCGAGTAAAGGCGGTAATGCAAAAGCTTTGGCTGCACAAATACTGGCATCAGCAAAATCGGATAACTCACGTGTCAGCGTCACCACATTGGTGAATTGATTGGCATCCTGCCAAATCCAGCGAAACATGAGCTTGGCTCGGAGCACCCGTAAGGCTTTCATCCATGATTGTTCATCAGTGACTTCAGCCACAGCCAGTTGCACTTTTTGATAGATGGTTTCAGTCGACAGTGAGTCAAGAAATTGATCTTCGGAATAGTCTTGTTCTAATTGTAGTTTGTATAAATTTAAAACTTGTTCAGCATATTGGCTTGCAACTAAGGTTTTTTGTAGCTGTTGCGCATTCATATAAAAAGGCTCGACTGATGTCATGTCATCTAGGTTAGTTATATCAGTTACAAGCTTATCTTTAAAATCTCTTTAGACTAATTTCGCTTTGGTTTTTTGTTGATCCGTACATAAATCAACCTGTTCACGTTCGATCGGCAATAATACGGTAAACACTGTACCTTCGCCTTCATTGGAGGTGACATTGATTTCACCCAAATTCATTTCTACAAAGCGCTTACACAAACTTAAGCCCAGACCTGCACCCTTCTCTCCTGCGGTGCCTTTATAACTCATGGTAATCCGCGGTTGGAATAGGTCTTTGATCTGTTCTTGGGTCATGCCGAGACCAGTATCTTTGACATAGATTTCAACATAAGTGCCTTTATGTTGTGCTTGGATATAGACTTTACCCGTACCATCCACATCGGTAAATTTCAGCGCGTTAGAAACCAAGTTCTGAATCACCGAAGTGATCATATTCATATCAGCATAGACTTTAAGATTTTCATCGACTTCATTAATAAGTTGGATATTCTTCTTAATCGCCAAAGTTTTCAGAATATCAGTCACGATATTGGTGATCTGGCGCAGCTTAAAATTGATGGGGTGATAGACAAAACGCCCACCCTCAGCCATTGCCCAATTCAGTAAGCTTTCTAATAAGTTATACGTCGATTGTGAAGTATCATAAAGATAGTCCGCGATATTCTGGATACTGGATTCATCTAAGGTTTCACGTTCTTTCGCCAATATTTCTGAGAAACCCAATAGCCCATGAAACGGTGCACGTAAGTCATGGGAAATAATCGAAAAGAATTTGGTTTTACTAAAATTGAGTGCAGCTTCTTGTTCGTATAGTTCTTTCAATTCGTCATGGTTAAACTTCAATTCCAGTTGTTGCATGAAGTTGACGCAATGTTCTTGGAGAAGTTGTTTTTGTAGATCGCTAAAACCTTGTGCAGCTTCATCAAACAGGATGATATAGCCGAGTGAGGTTTGGTCTGGATGTCTGAGATGTAAAGCAACTGCGCTTTGGATTTTCTTTTTCAGTGGTGCTAGAAATGCCAGTAATGTTGAGTATTGCGGATGATCGCTATCAACCAGATCACCATTCACAAATAAGGTATTTAGACTTTTGGTAATTTTTGCAGAATCAATGGCTTTGAGTTTTTCAGGGCAACGATGCCACAGATAAGGTTCTTGATGAAATGACATCAATGCGGTACCGGCTTGCATCAGTTTTCGGTTGAACTGTAAAAATTGCTCAAGCAAATTCTGCTCTGAAGTTAGCCCCAAAGAAAGAGAGATTTTACAAGCACTTAACTTTTCAGCTTGCTGTAGTTCTAATAATTGAATCGTCATTCCCGCCTCTCGAATATTTTCGTTATACGGTTCTTTACGTTTTATAAAAAAAATGTGAAAACTATCACTTAGTATTAACAAACTTTAACAGAAAAGGCAATTGTTGATTCAATCAATTCGCAACAAAACGTGAAATCTCATTGAATTTACACTTAAAACACAACTTAATTTCAAATCAAAAACTATTAGCATCACCTAGTGTCAAAAATAATAACTCAAATGTTTTTTAAAATGAGAATTACTAGAGTAATTTCATAATTAAAGTAGAATACATCTTTGTAATAAAACTCAATAATTCCCGCTCAAATCAAAGAGTAATCCTAATGCTTAGTTTCAAAAAAAAATCCATCCTCCCTTTTATCATTTTAATGTTATCAGGGTATGTTTCTGCAGAACCACTTAACCAAAATTCAATTAAAATGAAAAGTGAAGCAGAACAGATCAAACAAGATTTACCATATATAGAATATACAGTTAAAGCTGGTGATTCTTTAGCCTCTATTGCTAAAAAATTTAATACAAACTGGAGGTCCCTCGTTAAAGAAAATGAACTGCTATCGCCCTATACTACGGTTGTTGGCCAGAAATTAACTATAGGGAAGCCTGTAAATGAGCAGAACCAGACAAACTCAATGAGCAAGGAAGATAAAGAGATTCAATCTTATAGAGATAAAATTGCAAACACCGCTCCAACCTGTAATAGTCAATCCGAATGTGATACTAAAATGGAAGCTGCTTATTTATGGGTAACTAAAAATGCAGATTATAAAATTAGAAACTCAAATAATGTTGTTATTGAAACCTATGCACCGAGAGAGCACTCAGGTGATATTTTTATAATGATAACAAAAGAACCTTTAAGTAAAGGTAAATATGTTCTTATAGCAGCAATTGCATGTCATAACCCAAAACTTTTTACTAAATATAGTCCCATAACCAGTTGCAAAGTCAACACACTAAATAAAGCACTAGAATTTAATGATTTTGTTAACTCATATTAAGTAATTTTTTGCGTCTTTTTTAAGGCGCAAAAATCATATAATCAAGAAACATAAAGTCTTTAGATAAAAATCGTAGTAAATCACAAAGATTTAAATTCAAACCATTAAAAAACCCCAAGCCTTTAATACCAGCTTGGGGTCTTTGAATCTTGGTCCCGAGGGTCGGGATCACAGTAATGTAAATGATTCAATTAGTTAGGTACATAAGTGTGGAAATAGTGTGCAGATCTCAGATAAATGAGCAAAATATCAGGAACATAGAAACAATGGTTTAAAGGGTGTTTTATTCCCTTCTTCTCAAACTTTAGGTCATGAAAAATAGAGGTTACAGAAGTTACAGATATTTATTTATATAGTTAAATATATGATTATTATTAATATATATAAAAAATATAAAAGTTACATATAGGTAACTTTGAAGTTACATGTAACCTCTTTTCGAGGTTACAAGCTGTAACCCCTTATACATATGATTTATATAGATATTCTATCTTTTTAAAAAATCCCGTAACCTCATGTAACCTCTGTAAGGTTACAAAATATAGTTATAATAATCATATAC